>DASZOE010000102.1:0-10372 GCA_035550945.1 Acidimicrobiales bacterium | reverse complement strand
CCCCCATGGCCCGCAGGGGCTCGGCCACCCGGTCCATCGGGCGGCGGGCCACGGACGCGTCGCCGGCGAGGACGGTGAGCCAGTCGAACGGCGCGCAGTAGCCGGCGAGCAGACGGATGCCCGTGCCCGAGTTGCCCACGTCGAGCACGGTCTCGGACTCGTGCAGGCGCGCCGTCCCCCCGGTGATGCGGTCGCCGTCGACCTCCGCGCCGAGAGCCTCGACGGCGGCCCGGGTGCGGGCCACGTCGTCCCCGTCGGCCAGGCCCCGGACGATCGACGTGCCGTCGGCCCGGGCGGCGAGGAGGAGGGCCCGGTGGGAGATGGACTTGTCGCCCGGCACCCGGAGCCGGCCCCGGAGCGGGCGACCTCCGCTCAGACGCAGGGCGCTCATCGGGGGACCGCCGCCCGGCGGGCGTCCGCTGCGCGCTCCCGAGCCGGGTGGCCCCTGGAGACGGCCCCGCCGCCTCCTGGGCGGTGGGAGGCGGCCACCACGGGACAGGACCCGGCGAGGCCCATCAGAGGGGCCGGGACGAGGGCCGGTAGCCCCGGCCGCTCAGCGCCTGGTGGACCCGCTCGTCGGCCTCGGCCCGGACCACCAGCACGAGCACGCCCTGCGGGCCCTCGGGCGAGTGGGTGAGGTCGAGGTCCTCGACGTTCACGTCCAGCTCGGCGAGCAGGGTCGTGATCTCCGCGATCACGCCCGGGCGGTCGGGGACGGGCACCTGGACCTCCACCAGCTCCTCGGGATGCTCCAGGCGGCGGGGCAGGTTGAGGCGGGCGTGGCGGGCCCGCTCCAGCGCCGCCTCCAGGTCGTCGCGGTCACCGCCCGCCACCCGGGCTCGCATCGCCGCGAGCGCGTCGACCAGGCGGTCGAGCCCGGCGACGATGGCGTCGCGGTTCTCGGCGCAGACGTCGAGCCAGATCCCGGGATGGCCGGCGGCCACCCGGGTCATGTCCCGGAAACCCCCGGCGGCCAGCCGCAGGACGGCAGCGTGCTCCTCGGCGCCCTCGGCGGCGATGGTCATGAGCGTGGCCGCGGCCAGGTGGGGGACGTGGGAGACGAGGGCGACGAGGGCGTCGTGGCGGTCGGGGGGCAGGGCGACCACGTCGGCCCCGAGCTCCCGCACCACCGAGCGCACGGCGGTGTAGGCCTCGGCGTCGGTGTCGAGGGTGGGCGTCAGCACCCACGTCGCCCCCTCGAACAAGGCGGCGTCGGCGCCGTCGACGCCTTCCTGCTCGGAACCGGCCATCGGGTGCCCGCCCACGAACCGGGGGTGGCCGACCTCGCTCACCACGCTGGCCTTGACCCCGCCCACGTCGGTGACCACGCCGCTGCCCCCGTCCAGCACCGCGCAGGCGGCGTCGACGATCGAGGCCACGGGCGTGGCCACGAAGGTGATCGCCGCCCCGAGGTCCTCGCCGACCGCGTCGAGGGCGCCCAGCTCGAGGGCCCGGGCCGCCCGGGCCGGGTCGTGGTCGGTGCCCGTGACGTGCCACCCATGGGCCCGCAGGCCCATGCCGATGGAGCCCCCGATGAGCCCTGTGCCCACGATCGCCGCCCTCCGCGCCGGCGTGCGTGGCCCGAACGCAGTGGTCGGCCCCGGGTCAGCCGGGGAGGTCATCGCGCAGGCCGGCGGCCCCCTCCAGGTAGACGTGGCGCAGCTCGGACCGGGGCCGCTCGGTGCTGACGTGCATCAGGACCCGGACGCACCGGGGAGTGCCACCGACGACCGACAGCTCACGGGCGCACAGGAGAGGGACGTCGCCCAGGCCTGCGGCCCGGGCCGCGGCGGCCGGGAAGGCGCAGACCAGGTCCTCGGTGGCGGTGAAGATCATGCTGATGATGTCGTCGTGGTCGAGGTCGTTGCGGGCGAGCATGGCCTTCACCAGCGCCTGGACGCGCTGGGTCATCTCCGACTCGTCGTCGTGCTCCAGAGTGGTCGCGCCGCGCAGCGCACGTACGGCGAGGGCCACGCGGCGAGGTTAGTGCCGGCGGGCCACCTCCTCCTCCAGGCTCCTGACCTCGGCCGGCGTCAGGGCCCGCCACTGGCCCGGGCGCAGGCGGCGGTCGGTCAGCGGCCCGATCCGCGTGCGGACCAGGCGGAGCACGGGGTGGCCCACGGCGTCGAGCATGCGCCGGACCTGGCGGTTGCGCCCCTCGTGGATCACGACCCGCACGGCGCGGGGCGCCACCAGCGTGATACGGGCGGGGGCCGTCCTCCCGTCCTCGAGATCGACGCCCTCCCGGAGGCGCCGCAGCTCGCCCCGCGTGGGCGGCGACGCCACCTCGGCCAGGTACTCCTTCTCCACGCCGAAGGAGGGATGGGCGAGGCGGTGGGCCAGGTCGCCGTCGTTGGTGAGCAGGAGGAGCCCTTCCGTCGCGGCGTCGAGACGGCCGACGGGGAAGACCCGGGGCTCGGGCGGGACCAGATCGAGGACGGTCGGGCGGCCCTGGGGGTCCGCCGCCGTGGTGACCACCCCGGCGGGCTTGTTGAGCAGGTAGTGCACCAGCCCCGGGCGCACCGAGATGGGTACGCCGTCCACCTCGATGCGGGCGGTGTCGGGGTCGACCCGCCGGCCGAGCCCGGCCACCTCCCCGTCCACCGTGACCCGGCCCTCGGCGATGAGCTCCTCGCACGCCCGCCGGCTGCCCAGACCCACCGCGGCCAGGACCTTCTGGAGGCGCTCGCCCCCGCTCACCTTGCGAACTTGGCGCGTTCGACCGGCCGTGAGGGTGGTCGAACGCCCAAGTGTCGGAGGGGTTGGGGGCCCGTCACTCCTCGGCGACGCCCAGGCCCCGCTCGAGGGCCTCGACCGTCTCCCGCCCCGGCACGAAGTCGGCCACCGGCGGGAGATCGGCGAGGGAGTTCAGGCCCAGCTTCTCGAGGAAGAGGCGGGTGGTGCCGTAGAGGATGGCCTGCCCGGGCCCGGGGTCGCGGGCCACCTCGTCGACGTAGCCCCGCTGCTGGAGCGTGCGCATGACGGCGTCGGCGTTCACCCCCCGGATGGCGGCCACCTGGGCTCGCGACACCGGCTGGCGGTAGGCGACGATGGCGAGGGTCTCGAGGGCGGGGGCCGACAGCCGGGCGGACTGGCCACCGAGCACGAAGCGCTCGACGTAGGGCGCCAGGTCGGGGTGGCTCTGGAAGCGGTAGCCGCCCGCCACCTTCACCAGCACGAACCCCCGGTCGTCGGCCTCGTAGGCGGCGGCGAGGGTGGCGCACAGCTCCTCGACTCGGGCTGGCGAGACCTCCAGCAGCTCGGCCAGCAGGTGGGGCTCGATCGGCTCCTCGGCCACCATGAGGATGGCCTCGACCGCCCTGGTGGCCTCGTCAGCCATCGTAGGTGTCGACCGCGGCGAGGTCGCCGGCACCGGTCGGGGCGCCGGTCCAGCGGACGTCGAGCTCCCCGAAGGTGACGGCCTGGTCGAGCTCCACGCGGCCCTGCTTGTAGAGCTCGAGGACGGCGAGGAAGCAGACGATGACATCGAGGCGGGTGGGCAGCCCGGCCGTGAGCCGGCGGAAGCTCATCCGCCCGGCGCTCGGGAGCACGGACGCCAGCTCCTCGACCACCTCGGCCACGCTGATCCGCACGGGGGCCACGTGGTCCAGCTCGACGCGCGGCGCAGGGCGGGGGGCGGTGGCCCGCAGGTAGGCGGCCCGCAGGTCGAGCGGACCGACGCCCGCCAGCAGGTCGGGGGTGATTTCCAGGAACGGGGCCTCGAGGCCCGCCGTCCGCGGATGGGACGCGCCGGCGGCGGCGGCCAGCCGGGCCAGGGCGCTGCCCGCATCGCGGAACGTCTTGCACTCGAGGAGGCGGGCGAGCAGCAGGTCGCGGGCCTCGAACAGGGCCAGCTCCTCGTCGAGCTCGACGTCGTCCGGCCCGGGGAGGAGGCGTCGGCACTTCAGCTCGACGAGGGTGGCCGCCACCACCAGGAACTCGGTGGCGACCTCGAGGTCGAGGACGCCCATGCGCTCGATCTCGGCCAGGTAGGCGTCCACGATGGCGGCCAGCGGCACCTCCCAGAGGTCCACCTCCTCGCGGGTGATCAGGTGGAGAAGGAGGTCGAAGGGCCCCTCGTACACGGGCGTCGACACCTCGTACGGCATTGGCGGCGAGGCTACCGGCCAGGCGCCGTAGCATCGGGGGATGGCCCGTGTCCTCTCCGGCATCCAACCGACCGGCGACATCCATCTGGGGAACTACCTGGGCGCCATCCGCCAGTGGGCCACCGACCAGCACACCCACGACTCGTTCTACTGCGTGGTCGACCTCCACGCCCTCACCGTCCCCCAGGACCCCTACGATCTGCGGGCCAAGACGCGCCAGACCGTCCTGGTCCTCATCGCCGCCGGCCTCGACCCCGACGTCTGCACGCTGTTCGTCCAGAGCCACGTCAGCGAGCACACCCAGCTGGCCTGGCTGCTCGAGTGCGTGGCCGCCATCGGCGAGCTGCGGCGCATGACCCAGTTCAAGGACAAGTCCCGGGGCGGCGAGGAGTCCGTCCGGGTGGGCCTGTTCACCTACCCGGTGCTCCAGGCCGCCGACATCCTCCTCTACGACGCCGACCGCGTGCCCGTGGGCGACGACCAGCGCCAGCACCTCGAGCTCTGCCGCGATCTGGCCATGCGCTTCAACCACCGCTACGGCGAGACGTTCGTGGTGCCCGAGGCCGCGGTCGGCGGGGTCGGCGCCCGGGTGATGGACCTCCAGAACCCCGACGCCAAGATGTCGAAGTCGGCAGAGTCGCCCAAGGGCGTGGTCATGGCCCTCGACGACCCCGACGCCATCCGCCGCAAGTTCCGGCGGGCGGTCACCGACCCGGGGTCGTCGGTGCGCTACGACGTGGAGCACAAGGCCGGGGTGTCCAGTCTCCTGGCCATCCTGGCCGCGGTCACCGGGCGCTCGCCCGAGGAGGTGGCCGAGGACTACGACCAGTACGGCCCGCTCAAGGCCGACGCCGCCGACGCCGTCATCGAGCTCTTCCGGCCGCTGCGCGAGCGGTACACCGAGCTGGCCACCGACCCGGGGCTGGCCGACGCGGTCATGAAGCAGGGAGCCGACAAGGCGAGGGGCGTGGCCTCCGCCACCCTGGCTCGGGCCCAGGACGCCCTCGGGCTCCTCCCCCCGGGATGATCAGGCCTACGTGGCCGCAACGCAGTGGGCGCGTCGGCCCCGGCCGGCGCCGCCTGAGCAACTCCCTCCTGCTCGTCGGCTACCCGCTGGCGGGATGGGCCGCGGCCCGCCTGGTGCCCATGTACCGCGACGAGGACCGGGCCCGCTACCTCGCCCTCCAGGCCGGCACCGCCTGCGTGACCGCCGGTCACCTCGTCGCCCGCCGGTTCGTCGCTGGCGCCCTCAACGCCGCCGCCCTGGCCGCCTTCGCGGGGGTCTGGCTCACCTACCGCCGGCCGCCCTCCTGACCGCGCTGCCGGCGCCACGCCTCGATGAGCTGGGAACGCCACACCAGCGCCGCCCCCAGCGACAGGGTGGCCAGGGCCACGCCGGCCACGGCCACGGCCACGATGCCGGTGACCAGCCCGGCGAGGAGCACGACGAACCCGACGAGGCCCAGGAGGCTGGAGGCGACCAGGGCGGGAGGCGGCGGCTCGCGGCCTTCAGGCGGCTCGCTCATACCTTCGCCGTCGCCTCCGCCTGGGTGAGGGCGACGTCCTCGGCGCCGGCCACGTCGATGCGCCCCGCTCCGTAGCGCTGGCGCTGGCGGGCCTCGAGCCTCCGAGCCACCGCGCTGAGCACGGAGTTGACGGCGATGTAGAAGAGCGCGGCCATCGCCACCGCGTGCACCGGGTTGTGGAAGAACTCGCCGGTGATGCGGGCCCGCCGCAGCAGCTCCTCGTAGAAGATGACGACGCCCAGGGAGGTGTCCTTCAGCAGGGTGACGAGCTGGCTGACGATGGCGGGCACCATGCGGCGGACGGCCTGGGGGATGACGACGAGGCCCATCGCCTGCCAGTAGCCCAACCCCACGGAGTAGGCGGCCTCGCTCTGGCCCCGGTCGAGGGAGAGGATGCCGGCCCGGAAGATCTCGGCCAGGATCGAGCTGTTGTAGACCGACAGGGCGATCACCAGGTACCAGAAGGTCTCCAGCCGCGCGCCGAGCTGGGGCAGCCCCAGCCAGCAGAAGATGATGAGCAGATAGAGCGGCAGGCCCCGGAAGAACTCGACGTAGAGGGTGGCCAGCCACCGTTGGGGCGCGTTGCGGGCCAGGCGGGCCAGGGCCATCACCCCCCCGACGGCCATGGCGATGACCATGGCCACGGCCGCGGCCTTCAGGGTGTTGACCAGCCCCCCCAGGTAGAACTTCAGCACCGGCCACTCGGTGAGGGGGCGCCACTTGTCCGACTCGAGCTGGCCTCGATCCGAGAGGCGCCTGACGGCGACGGCCAGGCAGGCGAGGACGAGCAGGCCGGCGGCGATCGACGCCACCCGCACCCTCCGCCGGGCCCGCGGCCCCAGGGCGTCGGCCAGCACCGGGGCGGTCATCGCTTGATCGCCACCCGGCGCTCGATGACGTTCACCATCAGTCCCGAGGGCAGGGTCAGGATCAGGTAGCCCACGGCCGCGCCCAGGAAGATGGGGATGGGTTGGGCGAAGTCGGTGATGAGGTCCTCGGTGTTGCCGACCAGCTCGTGCACCGAGATGAGGGCGGCCAGGGCCGAGTTCTTGATGAGGGCGATGAAGATGCTGCCCAGGGGAGCCGCCACCGTGCGCAGGGCCTGGGGCAGGACGACGACGCGCAGCGTCTGGGGGAAGGTGAGGCCCAGGGCGCGGGCTGCCTCGCCCTGTCCTCGTGACACGGCGTTGATCCCGGCCCGGACCGTCTCGCCGACGAAGGCTCCCGTGTAGGCGGACAGGACGATCACCGCCGACACCCAGAACGAGTCGAACTGGATCCCGACGTCGGGGAAGCCGAAGAAGAACAGGACCATGAGCAGCGCCAGGGGCGTGTTGCGCACGGTGCCCACGTAGAACGCGCCGACCGCCCGAAGGGGCGGCACGGGGCTGACCCGGAACGCGGCCACCACGACGCCGATCACGAACGCCGCCGCGAAGGACACCAGGGTGAGCGACACCGTGGTGCGCATCCCGGCGACGAAGACGTCCAGGTTGTCGAAGACGACGTTCACGGCCGCGACCGCCCGGCCGCCGCCCTCCTAGTGGCCGCTGTGGTCGGCGCCCCCGCCACGGCCGGCGGCGACGGTGGTGGCCGTGGCCCCGGCGACCGTCGTGGTCGTACCGCCGGCCGCCGTCGTGGTCGTACCGCCGGCCGCCGCGGTGGTCGTCGTCGCCGCCAGGGTGGTCTCGGTTCCGGTCGACGCGTAGCGGTCCACCTGCGGGGGCTCAGGAGTGGGGAGGCCGAGCCTTCCGAGGGTGCGCTCGTAGGCGGCCGCCCACTGGCCGCTGGCGAAGATCGCCTCCAGCCGGTCGTTGAGGAACTCGCGGAAGGCGTCGTCGCCCTTCTTCAGGCCGATGCCGAGAGGCTCTTCGCTGACGTTGATGTTGGCCAGCTTGAACTGACGGTCGCTCTGGTCGACGAGGCCGAGGAGGATTCCGCGGTCGGTGACGACCGCCTCCACCCGGTCCTGGCGCAGGGCGGTGGCGCACTCGGGGTAGGTCTCGAACAGGGTCAGGTCGGCGGTGATGTTCTTGGCCTCCAGGTTGGCAGGAGTCGTCGATCCCCGCCCCGTGCACACCTTCTTGCCGTTGAGGTCGGTGAGCGTGCGGATGGCGTTGTTGTCGCTCTTGACCATCACGTCCTGGCCGTCGATGAGGTAGGGCCCGGCGAAGTCGACCTGCTGCTTGCGCCGGTCGTTGATCGTGTAGGTGGCGACCACCATGTCGACCTCACCGCTCTGGATGACCGCTTCCCGCACGGCGGTGACGGCCTCCTTGAACTCGATCTTGCTCTCGACGTCGTCGACGGTGCCGCCGAAGATCCCTACCGCCATGAGCTTGGCGATCTCGATGTCGAAGCCCTCCAGCTCACCGGTGGTGGGGTTCTTGAGCCCCGACCCGAGCTGGTTGAACTTGGTGCCGACCACGAGCTTGCCCTTCGACTGGATCGCGGCCATGGTCGTGCCCGCCTCGAACGACGGCTGGGTCGGGGCCGGCTCGGTGGTGTCGGTGGCCTCCTCGTCGTCGTCGCCGCACCCGGCCGCGACCAGGCTGACGGCCAGCAGGAGCACCGAGAAGATCATCCAACGGCGACGACGCATCACTTTTTCTCCCTCCCTCTGGCGCTCAGTGCGCCAGGATCTTCGACAAGAAGTCGCGGGCGCGGTCGGTCTCGGGACTGCTGAAGAAGCGGTCCGGCGACGCCAACTCGACGATGCGACCCTCATCCATGAACGCTACCCGCCGGGCGGCCGAGCGGGCGAAGCCCATCTCGTGGCTGACGACCACCATGGTGGTCCCCTCCGAGGCCAGCTCGATCATCACGTCGAGCACCTCCTTGATCATCTCGGGGTCCAGGGCCGAGGTGGGCTCGTCGAACAGCATGAGCTTGGGGTCCATGGCCAGGGCCCGGGCGATCGCCGCCCGTTGCTGCTGGCCCCCTGACAGCTCCGCCGGGTACCCGTCGGCCTTCTCGGGGATGCCGACTCGCTCGAGGAGGTGCATGGCCTTCTCCCTCGCCGCCTCCTTGGACATCCGCCGCACCTTGATGGGCCCGAGGGTGACGTTCTGCAACACCGTCTTGTGGGCGAAGAGGTTGAACGACTGGAAGACCATCCCGACGTCGGAGCGCAGCCGGGCCAGCGCCCGGCCCTCCTCGGGAAGCGAGACGCCATCGATCGTGATGCGCCCCGAGTCGATGGGCTCGAGGCGGTTGATGGTGCGGCACAAGGTCGACTTGCCCGAGCCCGAGGGTCCGATGACCACGAGCACCTCGCCCCGCTCGACGGTGAGGTCGACGTCGCAGAGAGCATGGATGTCGCCGAAGTGCTTGTTGACCTTCTCCATCACGACGAGGGCGTCGGGCACGTCAGATCCGGCCACTGCGGTCGGGCCACGCCGGCCACCGGGCCGTGGCGACCATCCCCAGGAAGCCGCCGACCACGAGGACCGAGCCGACGGCCGCCGCCAGCCACACCCGCCGCACGCCGGCCCGGTGGCACGCGGCGTCGCGCGCCACCTCGTAGAGGCTGCGGGTGCCCTCCCCGGCGATGAGATTGGACGGGGCCGGGCCGCAGCTCACCGAGGTGGCCAGGAAGGAGCGCTGGCGGTCGAAGCCCTGCAGCCGGAGGATCGGGTCGTCACCGAAGCTGGCCCGCACAGGGACGAAGAGCAGGGCGAGGGCGAGGACGACGCCGGCGACGACGCCGGTCGCGGGAAGGGCGTTGGGGCCCGTGGGCATCCACTCGGGGACCCTCACCGGGCGTTGAGCGAGGCGATGACGTCGGTGCGCTGGTCGATGCCGCGGGCGGCCTCCAGGCGCTCGGCCAGCACCGCCGGCTCCAGCCCGAACGCGCCGGGCGGGAAGTGCACGCTCGCCCCCGAGGAGCGGACCGTGACGCCGGCCTCGACCGCGATGTCCTCGATCCACTCCCACCGGATGAGCGTGTGGTGAGCCGAACGGGGACCGAAGCGGGAGACGCCGTGGAGGTCGACCCGCAGGAGCACCTTGGGCCCCAGGCGCCGCGGTCGCACCACCTCCTCGGCGACCCGTTGAGCCATGCGGGCCACTGTACTTTTCGCCACCGCCGCCGCGGTGGCGGCGTCCGCGGGACGCCGACCCGGATGGCGGCGCTCCGGTCAGATGGAAGCGTCGGCCAGGCTGGGGATCTTCTCCACGGCGAGGGTCCTGCGCAGGTAGACGAACCAGGTCAGGGCCGCGAACACGACATAGGAGCCGAGGAACACCCACAGGGCCGGCACCGACCAGTCGGAGTTGGCTGCGGCCACGGCGACCTTCTCGGCCGGGGTCCTGGCCGCTTTGACCAGCTCGGAGACGCCGAGGCTGGCCTGCCGGAGGACGACCTGGATGAGGAAGCCGCCGAAGGCGCCGACGGCCCCGGCGATGCCGATGACGGCGGCCGCCCGCCGCTTGTAGTCCACCGTGGTGGCCGCGGGGTCGAGGCCGTTCTCCGCCGCCTCCCTCCGACCGACCACCGCGAAGATCGACGGGATCATCTTGTAGGTCGACCCGTTCCCCATGCCCGCGAGCAGGAAGATCACCATGTAGGAGAGGAAGAAGGTGGCGAAGCTGCGGCCCTGGACCCCGACGATGGCCAGCGCGGTGAAGACGGCCATGCCGACGAACACGCCGAGGGTCACCCGGGCGCCGCCGATCCTGTCCGACAGGAGCCCGCCGAGGGGACGGGAGACCGAGCCGATCAGCGCCCCCAGGAAG
>DASZOE010000101.1:0-2066 GCA_035550945.1 Acidimicrobiales bacterium | reverse complement strand
AGCACATGGCGACGCCGCGGCGTCAGCGCGAACCGAGGGCGCCCTCGCGCCCCCGGTTCGCTCCGTCCTCGGTCAAAGGCGGCCCGGCGATCAGCTCTGGCCCACGTTGACGGTTCCCAGAGGCGCCAGCTCCCCGTCCTTCACCTGGAAGACGAAGAACTGCCGGCGCACGAGGTTGCCGTTGGGCTCGAACTCGATGATCTTCGACGCCCCCTCGAACCGCTCGATGCTCTCCACGTAGTTCAGGAGCTTGGCCCGGTCGGTGTTCCCCTCCTTGATGCCCCGGATGAGGATCTTGGCCGCGTCGTAGCCCTCCGGCGAGTACAGGCCCGGCTCCCTGCCGATCTTCTCCGTGAAGCTGTCGTAGAAGGCCTTCAGCGCGCCGGTCGAGGACTCGAGGGCCAGGTTGCAGGGGCAGGCGATCCTGGCCCCCTCGGCCGCCTGGGCGCCGGCGGCGGTGATGAAGCCGGGGTCGAGGGAGCCGTCGCCGCTGACGAACGTGGCCCGCACGCCGGCGTCGACGAGCTGCTTGCGGAAGCGGCCGGCCTCGGCGTAGTAGCCCCCGTAGAAGATGGCCGCCGGGTTGGCGGCCCGCACGCTGTTCACCGTCGCCGAGAAGTCCTGGGCCTTGGGGTCGACGGTGAAGATGTCACCGGCCCGGCGGACTCCGAGGTTGGACGCCTCCTGCTCGAGGGCGACGGTCAGCCCTTTGCCGTACTCGGTGTTGTCGTGGACGTAGGCGACGCTGGCCGGCTTCTCCGTCTCGGCGAGGTAGCGGGCGATCCCCAGGGCCTGCAGGGCGTCGTCACCGATCACCCGGTGGAACGTCGGGTTGTTCGGGACGATGTTCGGGAGGTCGACGTTCGTCGCCGACGGGCTGATCATCACCAGCCCGGCGTTGGCGATGTCGGGGATGACGGCCTTGGTCTCGCCCGAGAAGGCGGTGCCCACGAGACCGAGCACGCTCTGGTCACCGATGAACCGGTCCTTGATCGTGGCGGCCTGGGCCGGGTCCCCGGCGGTGTCGAACTCCTTGAGGACGATCCGTGTCCCGCCCTTGGCGTTCTCCTCCTCGACGGCCACCTTGATCCCGTCACGGATGTTGATGCCCAGGTTGGCGTTGTCACCGGTGAGCGCCCCGGCGAAGGCGAGCGTGGCCGTGCCCGCCCCTCCGGCCTCGGTGGTCGTGTCGGTGGCACCGCCGGTGGTCGTCTCCTCGTCGTCGTCTCCGCAGGCGGCGAGCAGGAGGGAGAAGACGGCTACGAGTGCAATGAGCCTCCAGCCGGTCCTTTTGACAGGGGACATGTCACGGCTCCTTCCGACGGTGGAAAACGGGCAGAAGACTACCGGCCGGACTGGACCCCCACCCGGAGCAGCACTTCCTCGATCGGCGCCAGGAGGCCGATGAGGAAGGGGCCGAACTCGGCGTAGACGGCCGACGCCTCGTCGAAGCGCAGCTCGTGGACGCACTGCTTCACGGCGACGGGGTCCTCGGCGAACAGGGTGACCGCCCACTCCCAGTCGTCCAGCCCGGTGGAGCCGGTGACCAGCTGCAGGACCCGCCCCGCGAACTCGCGGCCCTTGCGCCCGTGGCCGAACATGAGGCGCTCGCGCTCCTCGTAGGGCAGCGTGTACCAGTTGCCCGCCTGGTCCCGGCGCTTCGACATCGGGTAGAAGCACAGGACCCGCTTGCCCTCGGGCGGGAGCCGGGGGTGGAGCCGGGGCTCGAGGCGCTCGGCCGGCATCCCCCGGGCGTACTCCGCCACCTCGGTGAGCGACAGGTAGGACGCGGTGAGGTCGAGCCCGGCGGCCAGGAGGTCGGCCTGGAGGCGGTGCAGGCGCCACAGGTCGGGACCGAGCGCCAGCGTGCCCAGGTCGGCCTTGTGCCCGAGGACGACGAAGGGCACGACCTGGTGGTCGTCGCTCTGGCACGCCTTGACCGCGGCCACGACCGCCTCGGAATCGACGTCGGGACCGAGGCGCCAGAAGAGGTGGAGGACGCCCCAGCCCTCCGACGGCGTGACCGGTCCCGCGTCCTGGTTGCTCACGAGCGGAGTTTACGGCCC
>DASZOE010000100.1:0-1949 GCA_035550945.1 Acidimicrobiales bacterium | reverse complement strand
CTTATCTTCGGTGCGCGCAGGGGCAACGGCCGCGAAAGCGACGACCCGGCACGCTGGTGCGCAGGCACAGGGACGCTACGCACAACTACCGACTCCTTTCTCGATCCAGTATCTACGTGCTCGATCCGGCACCGGCGAGGTGGCCGCCCGCCTGCCGGGCGCACGCGCGCCGACCCCGCGGCGCGGCCACGCCGCTACTGCCGAAATGCCGCGTCCGCCGCGGGTGGTAAACAGGGTGTCCCAGAACAACGGCGGTTCGGAGGTCGGCACCTTCCCCCACCGCCGGTACGTGGCACGATGACGGCGGGCGCGGGCCGCCGCAGAGGGGTATCGGCTGGGCGGCCGACGTCGACGGGAGAGATAGTCGGCATGATTCATCGGTGGCCACCGCACGACCTTCGCTGGCGCACGCGGTGATTCCGCCCACGTGACCGTCTCAGGTCGTGTGCTAATGGGGATCCACCGCTGAGCGGAAACGATCCGTGAGGCTGTGGCCGAGCCGCCGGCAGGTCAGCACTCGCGTTAGCTGGGCCTTGAGCCTTAGGGCTAGATCGTGCGCCTGCTGGTCGGTGAGGCCGACCTTCGACAACTGGTGGGATGACGTGCCTCGAGCACTGAACCATTAGCGAGCTGCTGGTCGCCTCGGGCTCGACATCCGACGACGACTAGGAGGTAGCGGTGGGGAAGGTGTGCGTAGGTCATGACTGGGCCGAGGCCCATCACGACGTGCACGTCGAGGACGAGGAAGGGTGTCGCCTGGCCAAGGCCCGGCTGCCTGAGGGCGTGGAGGGCGTCGCCCGCTTCCACGAGCTGGTAGCACCCTTCGTCGAGGATCCGGCCGAGGTGGTGATCGCGACCGAGACCGACCGAGGCCTGTTCGTGGGGGCGCTGGTGGCCGCCGGCTACACGGTGGTGGCGGTGAACCCGATGTCGACGTCTCGGTATCGGGAGCGCCACTCGACCTCGGGGGCCAAGTCCGACCCTGGCGACGCCCGGGTGCTGGCCGAGCTGGCCCGCACCGACGCCCATAACCACCGTCCCATCGCCGGCGACAGCGACCTGGCCGAGGCAGTCAAGGTGCTGGCCCGGGCCCATCAGTCGATGGTCTGGACCCGTCAGCGCCAGACCAACCAGCTGCGCTCGACGCTGCGGGAGTTCTATCCAGGGGCTCTGAGCTGCTTCGATGACCGCCACGGCGGGGACGCCCTCGCTGTGCTGGCCGCCGCCCCGACGCCGGTCCTCGGCCGCGGCCTGTCCCGCTCGAAGATCGCTGCCGCCCTCCGCCGGGGCGGGCGCCAACGCCGGGTCGAGGAGCGGACTGCGGAGATCCAGGCCGCGCTGCGCGCCGACCAGCTGGCCGCCCCCGATCTCGTCTCGGAGGCCATGGGCGCCACCGTGGCCGCCCTCGTGGCGGTCATCGCCGAGCTCAACGCCCAGATCGCCCGGCTCGAAGACAGCCTCTCCGAGGGTTTTGAGAAGCACCCGGACGCCAAGGTCATCCGCTCCCTGCCAGGACTGGGGATGGTTCTCGGCGCCCGGGTGCTGGGCGAGTTCGGGGATGACCCGAACCGGTATGTCGACGCCAAGTCTCGCAAGAACTACGCCGGCACGTCACCCATCACCAAGGCGTCGGGCACGAGACGGGTCGTCCTCGCCCGCTACGCCCGCAACCGACGCCTGGTCGACGCCTGCTTCCTCTGGGCCTTTGCCTCCATCACCGCCTGCCCCGGCGCCCGAGTGTTCTATGACCAACGGCGGGCCGCCGGCGACACCCATCACCGAGCACTCCGAGCATTAGCCAACCGCCTTGTCGGCATCCTCCACGGCTGCCTCCGTCACGGAGTCCTCTACGACGAGGAGACGGCCTGGGCGCACCGAGTCGAACTCGCTGCTTGACAGTACGCCCCGTGGGATGTCTAGTCCGGCACGAGACTTCCGACCAGCTGGAG
>DASZOE010000099.1:0-4448 GCA_035550945.1 Acidimicrobiales bacterium | reverse complement strand
GGCCAGGGGCGGGCAGGCGTCGAGGACGACGGCCCGGGCCTCCTCGAGCGGGATCACGAGGGGGTCAGACGAGCTTCCTGCGCTGGACGAAGTCGCCGAGGAAGGTGCGGAACTCGGGGCCCAGGTCCTCCCGCTCGGCGGCCAGCTCCACCGTCGCCCGCAGGTAGTCGAGCTTGTCGCCGACGTCGTAGCGGCCGTGCTCGAAGATGTAGCCGTAGATGGTCTGCTCCTTGAGCAGCAGGGCCATGGCGTCGGTGAGCTGCATCTCGCCGTTGGCCCCCGGCCCGATGCGGTCCAGGGCGTCGAAGATCTCGGGCGTGAACACGTAGCGGCCCATGACCGCCAGGTTGGACGGGGCCTCCTCGGGCGTCGGCTTCTCGACGATGTCGAGCACCCGCACGAGGGTCTCGTCCACCGGCTCGGGGGCCACGCACCCGTAGGCGGAGATGTCCTGCACGGGGAACTCCTTGAGGGCCACCACCGAGCGTCCGTAGCGCTCGTACACGTCGAGCATGTCCTTCAGGACGCCGGACTCGGCGGTCATGATGTCGTCGCCGAGGATGACCGCGAACGGCTCGTCGCTGACGTGCTGGCGGGCGACGGCCACCGCGTGCCCCAGGCCGCGGGGGTCGCCCTGGCGCACGTAGTGGATGTCGGCCATGTCGGCGATGTCGCGCATCTCCTTCAGGGCCTCGTACTTGCCGGCCGCCTCGAGGTAGTGCTCGAGCTCGAAGGAGCGATCGAAGTGGTCCTCGAGGCTCCGCTTCCCCCGGCCGGTGATGATGAGGATGTCGCGCAGCCCCGACCGCACCGCCTCCTCGACCACGTACTGGATGGCCGGCTTGTCGACGACCGGCAGCATCTCCTTGGGCTGCGCCTTGGTGGCGGGCAGGAACCGGGTCCCCAGTCCGGCTGCCGGGATTACCGCCTTGCGGACCCTCTGTCTCATTGCCCACCTCCGGGTTGCCCTAGCTCGCCGATCCTGAAATGCCCTACCCGATTTCCACCCGAACGCTTGGCCCGGTACAGGGCCGCGTCGGCGGCGGCCTTGAGCTCCTTCTCCGAGCGCCCGTGCTCGGGGTGGGTCGCCACCCCCAGCGACATCGTCACCCGTAGCTCGGCGCCTTCGACCGTGAAGCCGGCGTCGGCCACGGCGGCCCGGACCTTCTCGGCCAGGCGCAGCGCGCCGGCCAGGCCGGTGCGGGGGAGGAGGAGGGCGAACTCGTCGCCGCCGCCGCTCAGGCGGAACACCCGGTCGACCTCCCGGGTGGACTCCATCAGCCGGCGGGAGAACTCCACCAGCACGCTGTTGCCCGTCTGGTGGCCGTACGTGTCGTTGATCCCCTTGAAGCCGTCGAGGTCGGCGAGCACCAGCGAGAACGGGTCGCCGAACCGCTCGGCCTCGGAAAGGCGCTCGGACAGCCGGAGCTCGAAGTCGCGGTCGTTCCAGACCCCCGTGAGACCGTCGGTGAGGGAGAGGTGCTTGGCCTCGTCGAAGAGGAAGCTGTTCTCGAGGGCGTTCTCGGCCTGGCGGACGAGCGTCTGGAGGGTCTCGACGTCGTCGGTCGAGAAGGGCTCGGCCCCAGCCGGGCCGTAGAGGGCGAGCACGCCGAAGAGGTGGGTGTCCGAGCGCACGGGGACGGCCACGGCCGGCCCCCTGCCCAGCCCGGGCTCGACCGGCGCCGGGCGGCACGAGCCGGGGGCGATCTCGGCGCCCGGGAGCGCCCCCGACCAGGCGACGACCTCGCCCCGAACGGCGGCTGCGCCGGCGACGCCTTCACCGCGCGCCAGGTCGCCGAGGTCGCTCAGGACGCCGAAGGTGGCCATGGGCCGGAGGCGGTCGCTGCCGGCCACGATCTCGTAGAACACGCCGGCCTCGGCCTCGAGGTAGACGACGGTGGTCTCGAGCACGGAGCGGACGAGACGGGGGCGGTCGTGGGTGTCGGCCAGGGCCGCGCCGAGGCTGGTCAAGGCCTGACGGAACTTCGTCTCCGCCCCTTCCACCGCGGCCAGGCGGACCTCGACGTCACGGAGGCGGCCCTCCAGGCGGGCCACGTGGGCCAGCAGCTCCGCAGGATCGAGGCCGGCACCGCCCATCACCGTCATCGTAGGGCCCCGGGGGTCGGGTGGCCGGGGCTGCTTCTCGCACCGCCGAGAAATCGGACGCGAGCGGTACACTGGCAGTCCCGAAACCCGACTGCCAGCGGATGGCGGAGGCTCCCCAGCGATGCCCACTTACGAGTACGCGTGCAAGGCCTGTGGTGAGCACCTGGAGGTCGTCCAGTCGTTCAAGGACGAGCCCCTCACCACCTGCCCCGCCTGCGGCGGCACCTTGCGCAAGGTCTTCGGGTCCATCGGCATCGCCTTCAAGGGCAGCGGCTTCTACCGCACCGACAGCCGCTCGGGACCGCCCGCCAAGGAAAAGGCCGAGAAGGCCGAGAAGAGCGAGAAGAGCGAGAAGGGCGAGAAGAGCGAGAAGAGCGAGAAGAAGGCAGCCGTCTCGGCCGAGGGCTCCTCGTCCCCGAGCGGCGACAAGTCGTCGCCCTCGGGCGACAAGGGCGCCAAGGGCGCCAAGGGCACCACCTCCACCGCCGCCTCGGCCTGAGCTCGGCGCCCGTGCCCGAGGTCACGGCCGAGATCGGGGTCATCGGCGGCAGCGGCTTCTACCGCTTCCTCGACCACCTGGAGGAGCTCGCCGTCCAGACGCCCTACGGATCGCCCTCGGCCCGGCTGGCCGTCGGCGAGCTCGGCGGCCGCCGGGTGGCGTTCCTCGCGCGCCACGGCGTGAACCACGAAGTGCCCGCCCACCGGGTGAACTACCGGGCCAATCTGTGGGCCCTGCGGTCCCTCGGCGTGCGCCGGGTCTTCGGGCCGTGCTCGGTCGGGTCCCTGCAGCCGGGGATCAGGCCCGGCGAGTTCGTGGTCTGCGACCAGCTCGTCGACCGCACCCGGAGCCGGGCCGACACCTACTTCGACGGACCGCTCCTCAACCACCTGCCCTTCGCCGACCCGTACTGCCCCGAGCTGCGGGCGGTGGCGTCCGAGACGGCCGGGGCCGAGGGCATCGTCGCCCACCCCCGGGGGACGGTGGTCGTCATCCAGGGGCCGCGGTTCTCGACCCGTGCCGAGTCCCGCTGGTTCTCGTCGGCCGGGTGGGACGTCGTGAACATGACGCAGTACCCCGAGGTCGCCCTGGCCCGGGAGCTGGGCATGTGCTACTGCGGCCTGGGCCTTGTCACCGACTACGACGTCGGCCTCGCAGGCGTCGACGGCATCGCGCCGGTGACGATCGAGACGGTCCTGCGGGTGCTGGCCGAGAACGTGGAGACCGTCCGCCGCCTCCTCAGGCGGGCGGTGCCCGCCGTGCCCGTCGAGCGGGCCTGCGAGTGCGGGACGGCCGCCGACCCCGGCTCGCTGCCTCCCTTGTAATCTGGCGCTCGCTGCCGCGCTCGCTGCGCTGCGTTCGGCCACGCAGGCGGCGGCAGGCGCTTCCCCCTCCGGTCGTCCTCTCGAGGAGGGTGCGTCGTGCGCCTGCGCCGCCTGTCCCGTTCGCCCGTCGTCTTCTGGGCCCTCGTCGTGCTCCTGGCCGTGGTCACGGCCACCGTCGTGGGCGGGCTCGTCCGCCGGGCCCGGGACGAAGCCGCCCGCTACGGCTCCTTGCGAACGGTGGCCGTCGCCCGGCGGGCCGTCGACCCGGGAACCGTCCTGGGCCCGGCCGACGTGTCCGAGGAACGCGTGCCGGCCGCCTTCCTGCCCGACGGCTGGGTGCCGTCGGCGTCGGAGGTGGTGGGACGGACGGCGGTCGTGCCCCTCTTCGGCGGTGCGCCCGTCCTGCGGGGCCAGGTCGCGCCGTGGGGGCTGCGGGGCGTGGCCGCCCTCCTCCCTCCCGGCGCCCGGGCGGTGGCCGTGCCCACCGGCGACGTCACTCCCGCGCTCCGCACCGGCGACCTGGTCGACGTGCTCGCCACCTTCGACGCCGCCGTCGGCGCGGGCGAGGAGCCGACCGTCGAGGTGGCGGTCGCCGCCCTGGTCGTCGACGTGGCGGAGGAGTCGGCGACGGTGGCCGTCGCGCCCGACGAGGCCCGCCGGGTGGCGTTCGCCCTGTCCTCGGGCGCCGTGTCCCTCACCCTCCGATCCGGTCCCTGAACCGGTCGGTTCGAATCAGGAGCCGCTGAGGGCGAGGTCGCCGACGACGAGGGTGAGGCCGGCGGCCGAGCCGGGGAGCCACTCGAGGTCGGCGCCGACGGCGATCACGTCCTGGAGCATGCGCTGGAGGGTCGACGCCACGGTGGCCTCCCGTACGGGCTCGGCGGGGGCGCCGTCGCGCACCATGAGCCCCTGGATGCCCACCGAGAAGTCCCCGCTCACCGGGTTGGCGCCCGAGTGCAGCCCGGTCACCGACTGCACGAGCAGCCCGTCGCCCACGTCGGCCAGGAGCTGCTCCTGGC
>DASZOE010000098.1:0-3764 GCA_035550945.1 Acidimicrobiales bacterium | reverse complement strand
CGCTGGGGGCGGGCGCGGCCCCGGCGGCGGCCGGCGGCGGGTTCTGGCGGGCGGCGGCCTGGGCCGCGGCCCGCTGCCGGAGGGTGGCGGCGATGGCGTCTGACTCCCGCTGGAGGGCGTCGGCCTTGGCCTCGAACTCCTCCTTGCGGGCGACGGCCTCGCTCTTGAGCTTCTCGCCCCGGTCGATCTCGGCGGCCACCTCGGCCGCGGCCCCGGCCTGGGCCGACCGCTGCGACTGCACCCGGGTGCGCTGGGAGGCGACCAGGTCCCGCTGGCCCTGGGCCGCCACCCGGGAGCGCTCGACGCGGTCGCGCAGGTCCCGGACCTGGTCGCGGAGACGCTCGGTGGTGGCCACCGTCTCGGTCTGGCTCCCCGCCACCGCCTTGATGTAGGCCCGCTTGGCCACCAGCTCGTCCATGTCGCGGGAACGCAGGGCCACGTCGACGTAGCTCGCGGCCTCGGTCCGCCCGGTGTAGGCGGCGATGGCCTGGCGGGCGAGCTGGTCCCGGGCCACGGCCAGGGCGGCCATGGTCTCGGAGAGGCGGCTCTCCGCCGCCCGCTCTTGGGCCTCCAGGCCGCTGAGCTTGGCCTGGGCGGCGTCCACCTCCCGTTGGGCGGCCGCCACCTCGCCGTCCAGGGCGGCGACCTTGGCGTCCAGGTCCCGCTTGCGGGTGCTCGACGCCCGGATCTCTTCGAGGAGGCGCTCCTCCTCGACCGAGGCCTCGAAGGCGTGCTGGCGGGCGGAGCGGATCTGCTCGTCCAGGGGCGGCGTCGGCGCCTTCTGGGCGGCGACGGGAGGGCTCCCCGCCACCAGGACCGCCATGACGAGGCCGACGAGCGGACCGACCAGCCGGCTTTTCACTCTGCGCACGGTAGCAACACGAGCAACAGGAGTCGCTGCTCCGCCCGCCGGACGCACCGCGATGCCCCTCGCCGGGTCAGACGTCGAGGAAGCGGGTGACCGCCACCGCCGACCCGATGACGCCGACCACCATCCCCACGCCGAGCAGGAGAAGGCCCGTCCACATCACGTCGCCCTGGGTGACGAGGAACTGGTTGAAGAGCTGGACGTCGTTGTTCGACCCCTGGATCCAGCGCTCGAAGACGTTGCGCAGCAGCGTGACCAGGCCGAAAGCCGCGCCCGCGCCGATCACGCCCTGGACCAGGCCTTCGAGCATGAAGGGGACGCGGATGAACCAGTTGGTGGCCCCCACCAGCTTCATCACCCCCACCTCTCGGCGGCGGGCGAAGATCGCCATCCGGATGGTGTTGAGGATCAGCAGAGAGGCGGCCCCGAGGAGGACGACCGCCACCCCCCACAGCATGATCTGGAGGAAGTTGGTGATCGACACCAGGGCCTCGACCTCGTCCTTGGCGTAGCTCACCCGCATGATGCCGGCGGTGTTGGCAAAGCGCTCGCCAACGAGCTTGGTCTGCTCGGCCTCGCGGGGCACGACCCGGTAGGACGGCGGTATCTGCTCGACGGTGATGGCGTCGCGGACGTCTGGCTCGTTGGCGAAGATCTTCTTGAACTCGTCGAAGGCCTCGGGCTTGCTCACGTAGTGGTAGCGCCGGACCTCGGGCATGGCCTTGAGCTGGCGGTCGACGGCCTCCGACTCCACAGGCGAGGCGTCGGGCTTCATGAAGATCGAGAGCTCGACGTTGCCCCGCCACTGGATCGTGGCCCGGTCGACCCCCCGCTTGACCAGCAGGGCGCCGCCGGCCAGTGTCAGCGAGACGGCGACGGTGATGAGGGCGGCCGACGCCATGGAGACGTTGCGCCGGAGGTTGATGAACGTCTCCTTGGCGACGTAGTCGGCCTTGATCGCCATATCGCCTAGGTGAACGCTCCGTACACGCCGCGCGCCTGGTCACGGACGAGCGACCCGCGGTCGAGCTCGATGACCCGGCGGCGCATGGTGTCGACGATGTTGTGATCGTGGGTGGCCATGACCACCGTGGTCCCCGTGCGGTTGATGCGGTCGAGGAGGCGCATGATGCCCACCGACGTGCTGGGGTCGAGGTTCCCGGTGGGCTCGTCGGCGAGGAGGATCAGCGGCCGGTTGACGAAGGCCCGGGCGATCGACACCCGCTGCTGCTCACCACCCGAGAGCTCGGACGGCAGGTTGTCGTGCTTCTTGGAGAGCCCCACGAGGTCGAGGACCTGCGGGACCTGGGCCCGGATGACGTGGGCGGGTCGGCCGATGACCTCGAGGGCGAAGGCCACGTTCTCGTAGGCCGTCTTGTTGGGCAGGAGCTTGAAGTCCTGGAACACGCAGCCGATGTTGCGGCGGAGGAGCGGCACCTTCCAGGAGCTGAGCTGGCCGATGTCCTTGCCCGCCACCCAGATGCGGCCGGAGTCGGGCTTGTCCTCCTTGATGAGGAGGCGGATCAGCGTCGACTTCCCCGACCCCGTGGGGCCCACGAGGAAGACGAACTCCTGCTTCTGGATGTCGAGCGAGACACCCCGGAGGGCGACCACTCCGCCCTTGTACGTCTTGGTGACGTTGTCGAGTCGAATCATGAGAAGCGGGGTCGGCAACGTGCGGACGCGCCGGGCGCAAGGTTAGCCCAGGTGCGGTGGGGCGAGGCAACACCCCTGCGGTCCCTAGGCCGACCGGCGCCTCCAGCGGAGGAAGGCCTCCATGAAGGCGTCGAGGTCGCCGTCGAGCACCGCCCCGACGTTGCCGGTCTCGTGGTCGGTGCGCAGGTCCTTCACCAGCTGGTAGGGGTGCAGGACGTAGGTCCGGATCTGACTGCCCCAGGCCACCTCCCGCTGCTCGCCGGACAGGGCCTCGAGCTCCTGGCGGCGCTCCTCCCGGGCCCGCTCGGCGAGCTTGGCGGCCAGGATCTGCAGGGCCACGGCCTTGTTCTGGTGCTGGCTGCGCTGGTTCTGGCAGGAGACGACGATGCCGGTGGGAAGGTGGGTGATGCGCACCGCCGAGTCGGTGACGTTGACGTGCTGGCCCCCGGCCCCCGACGAGCGGTAGGTGTCGACGCGGAGGTCCTTCTCGTCGATCCCCACCTCGGCGCCCGCCTCTTCCAGGAAGGGGACGGCGTCGAAGGAGGCGAAGGCGGTGTGGCGGCGGGACTGGGCGTCGTAGGGCGAGATGCGGACCAGGCGGTGGACGCCCTTCTCCGAGGAGAGGAGCCCGTAGGCGTAGCGGCCCCGGACGATGAAGGTGGCCGACGTGATCCCCGCCTCCTGGCCGGGCGTGACCTCGTCGAGCTCGACCTCGAAGCCGCGGCGTTCGGCCCAACGCTGGTACATGCGCAGCAGCATCTCGGCCCAGTCCTGGGAGTCCGTGCCCCCTGCTCCCGAGTGGACCTCGCAGACCGCGTCGCGCTCGTCGTGCTCCCCGGTGTAGAGCGACCGCAGCTCGAGCTCGTCGAGGTCGCGGACGAGGGAGGCGATGGCCTGCTCGACCTCCGGCTCCAACGAGTCGTCGTGCTCGTCCCGGGCCAGCTCGAACAGGACCTCGGCGTCGGAGAGCCGGCCGTCGAGACCATCGGCCAGGTCCACGTCCGCCTTCACCCGGAAGAGCTCGGTGGTGACCGTGCGCGCCGCCTCCTGGTCGTCCCAGAGCGCCGGCTCCGAGGCGCGCGCCTCCAGCTCGCCGAGCCGGGAGCGCTTCCCTTCGATGTCGAGGGCATGCGACAGCTCCGAGAGCCGCTTGCGCACCAGTGTGAGCTCGTCGGAGAAATCCCTCATTTTCTTTTTCTTCTTCTTCTTCTTTTAGGAACCAGCCGTGAAGGGGCGGCAA
>DASZOE010000097.1:0-3635 GCA_035550945.1 Acidimicrobiales bacterium | reverse complement strand
GCTTCCGGGCCGTCGACGTCGACCCCGAGCTGGTGTTCGAGGCCCAGCTGACGGCCAGCGCCGGCGTCCGCCCGCCCGTCGACGTGGTGCTGTGGCCCGAGGACGTCGTCGACGTCGACGGCCCCCTGGCCGGGAGCCCGGAGGCGGGCACCCTCGCCGACCTGGCCCGGACCCTCGGGACCACCCTCGTGGCCGGGGTCGTCGAGGACACCGAGCCCGGGCGCTTCCGCAACGCGACCCTGGCCTGGGCGCCGGACGGGCGGGTGGTCGCCCGCTACGACAAGGTCCGCCGCGTCCCCTTCGGGGAGTACGTCCCCGGCCGGGAGCTGGTCGACCGCCTGGCCGACCTGTCGGCCGTTCCCCGGGACGCCATCGCCGGGCGGGGGCCGGGGATCCTGCGCACGGGAGCCGGCCCCCTCGGCGTGCTCATCTCCTACGAGGTGTTCTTCGCCGACCGGGCCCGGGCCGCGGTGCAGGCCGGCGCCCAGGTGCTGCTGGTGCCCACCAACGCCTCGTCGTTCACCACCAGCCAGGTGCCCGGCCAGGAGCTGGCCGCGGCCCGGCTGCGGGCCCTGGAGACGGGGCGCACGGTCGTGCAGGCCGCCCCCACCGGCTACAGCGCGGTGGTCGACGCCGGTGGAGGGGTGCGGGCCCGCAGCGACCTGGGGGCAGCCGCCGTCCTCACCCGCACCGTCACCCTCCGCCAGGGCCGGACCCTGGCCGTACGGCTCGGCGACTGGCCCCTCGTCGCCGCCGGCGCCGTCCTGCTCGTCCTCATGCAAGGAAAGGTGAGCGCTCTATTAGCAGGTTTGTTGCCCTTACCGGGTCGGAGGCGGTAAAGTTGAGGCAGAACGACCGACGAACGTCGCAGGAGGTGCTCCCATGGTGATGCGCTTCGACCCCTTCCGAGAGCTCGACCGACTCTCCTCGGACGTCTGGCAGTCGGCCAGCCGCCGAGCGACCGCCAGCGTCATGCCCATCGACGCCTACCGTCAGGGCGATTCCTTCGTGGTCCACTTCGACATCCCCGGGGTCGACCCCGAGAGCGTCGACCTCACCGTGGAGAAGAACGTCCTCACCGTGAGGGCCGAGCGCGACGCCTCGTGGGGCGCGGACGCCGAGCTGATCGTGGCCGAGCGGCCCCAGGGGAGCTTCAGCCGCCAGATCTTCCTCGCCGAGACCCTCGACAGCGAGCGCATCGAGGCGTCCTACGACGCCGGGGTCCTCACCGTACGAATCCCCGTGGCCGAGGCGGCCAAGCCCCGCCGCGTCGCCATCGGCCAGCGCGACTCCGGCTCCACGGCCATCACCACCGGCGCCACCCCCTCCTAGCATCCCGTCCGTACCGGCGGTGGATACCGGTGCCAGGGCACGGGTATCCACCGCCAGTTCCCAGAGGAGCCAGCAGTTGACCGGCCGCGCGGCTTGCGGTCAGGCTCCGTCCTCGTGCCCGGCCCCGGACCCGACGACCCTCTGCGCGTCGCCCTCCTCGCCTACCGGGGCAACCCCCACTCGGGGGGCCAGGGGGTCTACGTCCGCCACCTGAGTCGGGAGCTGGTGGCCCTGGGCCACCGGGTGGAGGTCTGGAGCGGTCCGCCCTATCCGAGCCTGGACCCGGGCGTGCCCCTGGTGCCCGTCCCCAGCCTCGACCTGTACCGGCCCGAGGACCCGTTCCGCACGCCGGCGCGCCAGGAGTTCCGGGACGTGATCGACGTCGCCGAGTTCGCGGTGATGTGCACGGCCGGGTTCCCCGAGCCCCTCACGTTCAGCCTTCGGGCCTGGCGGGACCTGCGGGGGCGGCGAGCCGACTTCGACGTGGTCCACGACAACCAGTGCCTGGGCTACGGCATCCTCGGCATCGCCCGGGAGGGCTTCCCGGTGGTGGCCACCGTGCACCACCCGATCACCGTCGACCGGGCCGTGGAGCTGGCCGAGGCCGGCTCCTGGCGGCGCCGACTCTCCCTCCGCCGCTGGTACGGCTTCCTCGCCATGCAGAAGCGGGTGCTGCGCCGCCTGCCGCGGCTCATCACGGTGTCCGCGTCGTCGGCCCGCGACCTGTGCGGTCAGATGGGCGCCCGGGCCTCGCAGCTGGCCGTCGTCCCCGTGGGGGTGGACGCCGGCCATTTCCGTCCCCTGCCCCACGTGGCCCGGGTGCCGGGACGGATCATGACCACGGCCAGCGCCGATGTGCCCCTGAAGGGCCTGCTGCCGCTCATCGAGGCGGTGGCCAAGGTCCGCACCGAGCGGGACGCCGAGCTCGTGGTGGTGGGGCAGCCGCGGGAGGGAAGCCTCGTACCCCCGACCGTCGCCCGCCTGGGCCTGGAGGGGGCCGTCCACCTCGTCGGCGCGGTGGACGACGCCCGCATGGTGGAGCTGTGGTCCGAGGCCGAGGTGGCGGTGGTCCCGTCGCTGTACGAGGGGTTCTCGCTCCCGGCCGTGGAGGCCATGGCGTGCGGGACGCCGCTCGTGGCCACGACCGCGGGTGCGCTCCCCGAGGTCGTCGGGAACGACGGTGAGACCGCCCTGCTCGTGCCCCCGTCCGACCCGGGGGCCCTGGCCGCGGCCATCGGCCGCCTCCTCGACGACGCCGACCTGCGAGCCCGCATCGGCGCCGCCGGCCGGGCCCGCGTGCTCGAGCGCTTCACCTGGAAGGCGACCGCCGAGGAGACCGTCGCCGAGTACCGCCGAGCCATCCGGTGCTGACCGTCGACTTCGCCCGCCTCGGCCTGGGCGCCGGCGATCGCGTCCTCGACCTGGGCTGCGGCGGCGGGCGCCACGCCTTCGAGGCCCACCGGCGGGGCGCGTCGGTGGTGGCCGTCGACCGCTCGCCGGCGGAGGCGACGGGCTGTGCCCGGCTCATGGCCGCCATGCGGGCCGCGGGCGAGGCATCCTCCGTCGCGCTCGGCACCGCCCTCACCGCCGACGGGCTCGCCCTCCCCTTTCCCGACGGCGCCTTCGACCGGGTCGTGGCCGCCGAGGTCCTCGAGCACGTGGTCGACGACGCCCGGGCCATGGCCGAGCTGGCGAGGGTCCTGCGCCCCGGCGGGACGCTGGCCGTCACCGTCCCCCGCTGGTTCCCCGAGCGGGTGTGCTGGGCCCTGGCCGACGACTACCACGCCCCTTCCGTGCCCGGCGGCCACGTCCGGATCTACCGCCGGGCCCAGCTGGCGGGGCGGCTCCGGACCGCGGGGCTCCGGGTCGCGGGGTCCCACCACGCCCACGCCCTGCACGTGCCCTACTGGTGGCTCCGCTGCGCAGTCGGTGTCGGCCGCGAGGACGTGGCCGCCGTGCGCCTCTACCACCGCTTCCTGGTGTGGGACATCACCCGGGGGGGCCGCCCGATCCGCCTGCTCGAGCGAACCCTCAACCCGGTGCTGGGCAAGAGCCTTGTCCTCTACCTCGAGAAGCCATCTCCCCCCGCCGTTCCTGTCGCCATTGCGGCCGGAAAGCCGCGGCAATGGCGAGAGGAAGGAGCAGGGAGCGGGCTCACCGCCGCCGAGGTGGCGGCCACGGTGGGGTCCATCGCCGCCGTCCAGCTCGGCGACGGGATGATCCCGTGGTTCCCCGGCGGCCACGCCGATCCCTGGAACCACGTCGAGGCGGCCATGGCCCTCGCCGTGGGCGGGCGGCGAGCC
>DASZOE010000096.1:0-2656 GCA_035550945.1 Acidimicrobiales bacterium | reverse complement strand
CACGCGCCACCTGCTGGACCACGGCATCGCCGTGGTCGAGGTCGACCGGCCCAACCGCCAGACCCGCCGGCGCCGGGGCAAGACCGATCCCCTCGACGCCGTCTCCGCGGCCCGCGCCGCCCAGTCGGGCGACGCCGACGGTCAGGCGAAGAGCCGGGACGGAAACGTCGAGTCCATAGGTGCCCTTCTGGTGGCCGTCGGCGACAACCGCAGCCGGATGCGCTCGGAGGCCACTCTCGCCCATCGCTGCGGGTCGGCTCCCATCGAGGCATCGACCGGCAAGGTCACCCGTCACCGCCTCGACCGGGGCGGGGACCGCCCGGCCAACAGCGCCCTGTGGCGGATCGTGATCACCCGCATGGCGTGCGACCCGAGGACCAGGCCTACGTCGAGCAACGCACCAAGGAGGGCCGTTCGAAGCCTGAGATCATCCGTTGTCTCAAGCGCTACGTCGTCCGCGAGGGTACGCCTACCTGTCGAACTGAAGGAGGGCTTGACAACCCCTAGGAGCATCATTCGGCGCTGCCCATGATCAGCACGAGCAGGCCTGACTTGCGTTGTTCTGGTCGGCACCGCACTGGCGCGCGAGCGGGCAATCACGCGCTCTCGGGAGAACGAGCGTCCCCGAAGCGGATGCGGTACCGAGACCGGATGATGCCCGGCCGCTCGGCGTACGGCCGAGCACACGGGTGTGGGCTGGTCAGTCGTGCGCCAGCACGCTGATCACGACGCCTTGCGGATCGCGAACGAAGAAGCGACGGACGCCCCAGGGCTCGTCAACCGGACCGTAGATGACCTCGTGCCCGCCGCGGACTGCATCGGCGTGCGCCGCGTCGACGGCTTGGCGCGAGCCGACGTCCACCCCCATGTCAGGGAGCACGGGCTCCGCGCCTGGTGGTCCGAAAAGGACCTGTGCCTGGCCGGATCCAAAGCCGATGTAACCGCCGCCGAAGCTGCCCTCCTCGAGACCGAGCACCCGGGTGTAGAAGGTGCGCGTGGCCTCGAAGTCCAGCGACTCGTGGTAGGGCATGATGCGTCGGACAGCCATACGGACAGAGTAGGGCAGGACCTGCTCGGCGGCCGGGACGTGTAAGGCTGCCCGGCCGGTGTGGCGACCCGCGAGGAGGGTTGGTCCGGAACCGTCCCGGTGAGGGCGGGTGCCATGCGGGACGTAGCTCGCGCTGGCTGCACGTCGGCGCTACTCGCCAACCGAAAGAACTGCCGGACTGCTCTCCGCCGGTGTTCGGCGCTACCTCTCGCCGAGCCGCAGAGCGCTCACACCGGGCATTTTGCGCGTCGGGAGTGCGGCGGCGGGGAGAGCCGCCTGGCGGTTCAGAGCGGGAGCGGATGGGCGAGGACGCCGGTGCCGGGAAGGCGGCCGCAGAGCGTGGGGACGAAGTCAATGGCGTCGATCTCGACTCTTTCGCCGCCATCGCCCTGGCTGAACTTGCCGCCGGCGGGGCCTTCGAGGACGAGCTCGAACGGCTCGCCGTGGATGGACGCCCATTCGGCGACGAGGTCGGCCACCAGGCGGCCGTCGTGGTCGGCGGTGAGGAACATTTCTCGACCGGTCGCCACGCAGACGTCGATACGGTGAGCCCAGACGTCACGGGTGAATCCCACGTCGCCAGGTACTTGAGGGGCTTCCAGCCCACCGGCGGCGCGAAGGGCAAGGGAAGGAAGCGCATGGGGGGCGGCGTCCGCCAGCGACCCTCGACCGCCCGCGGCCCTACCGTGGCCAGCGCGGCGACCAGTTCGCCGTTGGTCAGGTGCGAGCGGTCGCGAATCTGCAGCGCGTTCATGCCGTCCACCCAGTGATGGGAATCGATGTGCTTGTTGAGCGGCAGGCCGCGACGGAACTGGTGGAGGAATTCCCGGACCGAGGCCTGAGCTTCGGCCGAGCCCAGGATGTGCAGGGCCATCTTGCGTACGTCCCATCCCACGCATTCGGTGGGGCGGCCCCACTCCGCAGGTGTCAGGGACGCGAGGAGGTCGGCGAAGCGCCTGAACTCCTCCTCGGCCAGCACCCGAGCCTCGGGGCGTTGGATCCGCTCACTGATCGTGTCGAGTCCCCCTCCGTTGAATGTCGTCTAGGTACACATCGGTTAACCGGTCGAGGTGCCGGAGCCAGCGATCGCCGCCGGGGTCGTTGCTGATCTGAGCCTCGGTCAGCCCTGCCACCATGGCGATGAAGCAGTCGAGATCGCCTTGGTCGCGCACACCCGCTGCGGCGAGGACGTCGGCGGCCCGGGCGAACACGGCCTGGGCACCCTCGTACGACTCGGGCGACGGCTCGAAGCCGGGGATCGGGCGCTGGAACAGCAACGCGGCACGCGCTGGGTCCTGGACGGCGAAATGGGAGAACGCGCGCATGAATACCTTGACCGCCGCTCGCCGCTCGCTCGGCAGTTCTACCTGATCTAGTGACCTGAGTCGTTAGTTCACCGAAACCTCGCAGGAGATTGCGTCTGAGTCGCGAACTCTCATCGTCAACGACGACGATGGAGGCAGCGATGGGACGACGAGCGACCTTCGAGCTGACCGCAGACGAACGAGAGACGCTGGAGCGATGGGCGCGTCGACCCAAGAGCGCACAGGCACTGGCCTTGCGCTGTCGGATCGTTCTCGCCGCCGCTGACGGGGAGAACACGATCGA
>DASZOE010000095.1:0-3773 GCA_035550945.1 Acidimicrobiales bacterium | reverse complement strand
GGCAGCATGCAGGGCGTCGGCGTCGACCACGCCGTCGCCCTGCATGCTGCCCAGGACCCCCGCCCGGCCGGTGAGCGCGACGCCGCGCGCCGCCGGCACCGGGTCAGGCGGCCAGGGCCCGCCGTGGGCCTCGGCCGCCGTGCCCTGCCACCGGGTGACGGCCCATCGCCCGGCTACTGCGTTCGGGCCACGCAGGCCGGCTACTGCGTTCGGGCCACGCGGGCCGGCCACTGCGTTCGGGCCACGCAGGCCGGCCACTGCGTTCGGGCCACGCGGGCCGGCCACTGCGGTCGGGCCACGCAGGCCGGCGGCGGGGCGCGGTCGACCCTCAAGCAGAGAGGGCCGTCCCCGGGCGCAGGTAGCGCTCCCAGTGGGGGTGCACGGTGCCGACCGCGACCACGATCCAGGTCAGCTCCTGGGGCGCCACCGGGCGCCGGCGCAGCACGAGCCCCACCTCGTGCACGAGGCGGTCCTCTTTGCGGGTGTTGCACGGGCGGCACGCGGCCACCACGTTCTCCCAGGTGTGGGGCCCGCCCCGGCTGCGGGGGATGACGTGGTCGATGTTCTCGGCCGCCGCCCCGCAGTACTGGCAGCGGTGCTCGTCGCGCGCGAACACGGCCCGCCGGTTGAGGGCGGCCCGGGCCCGGAAGGGGACCTTGACGAAGTACATGAGCCGGATCACCGAGGGCTCCGGTAGGGAGGCGCGCTCGGAGTGGAAGGCCCGGTCGGTGGCGTGCAGCACCTCGGCCTTCTCCTTCAGCACCAGGACCAGGGCCCGGCGGGCGGGAACGACACAGAGCGGCTCGTAGCTCGCGTTCAGCACCAGCGCCTTCGACATCAGGCCCTCGGGTGGATCTTCGGCTCGGGGCCGCGACTGCGTTCGGGCACGCAGCCGGCGGGTGCTGGTGGCTCGCCCATTGGCCGCTGAGGGTAGCGCGCGTTCGTTCCCACGGGAGACGTTTGCCGAGGTCAACGCCTTCGGCACCACTCCAGCCAGGCGACGACGTCCTCCGGTTCCAGGGCGTGGTCGGGGTCGCCGTAGGCGGTGCGAGCGCGGAAGCGCAGATAGTCGCGGTCGGGGACGGGCAGCGGGGGCCAGCGCCGCCACCACCCTCGGGGGGCCAGCCGCCACGAGGTGGCCACGGCCGTGGGCCAGAGGTGGGGGCGGACCACCATCGCCGCGACCACTGACCAGGGGAAGGTGCGCCTCACCGCCGCGCCGGCCTGCGTGGCCCTAACGCCACGGGCGCCCCCGGCCCCGCCAGCCCACGGCCGCCGCCCCCACGAGGGGACCGGCGTCGCCCAGGCCGGCGGGGACGATCCGGGTCCCCGCCGAGAAGTCGAGCCGGGCCCGCTCGTCGATCTCGGCCTGGGCAGCGGCGAAGAACGGCTCGCCGAAGCCCAGGGCCACCGAGCCCGCGACCACGGCCAGCGGGAGGTCGAGGAGGTTGGCCACCGAGGCCACCGCCCGCCCGACGAGGGTGCCCGTGCGGGCCACCACGTCGGGTCCGGCCTCGGCCGGCGGGTGGCCGGTGACGGCCTCGATCGAGGGGCCCGAAGCCTGGGCCTCCAGGCACCCCCGGGCGCCGCAGGCGCACGTCCGCCCTTCGGGCTCCACGAGCACGTGGCCGATGTGGCCCGCGTTGCCGCCGGCTCCGTCGAGGAGGCGGCCGTCGAGCACGATCCCTCCGCCCACGCCCGTGGACACGACCATGGCGATGAAGTGCTCCTCGCCGGCGGCCGCGCCCCGCCAGCCCTCGCCCAGGGCCAGGGCCTTGGCGTCGTTGTCCACGAACGTCTCCAGGCCGGTGGCCTCGGCCAGCCGGGCCCGCAGGGGGAAGCCCCGCCAGGCCCTGATGTTCAGGGGCGAGACCTCCTCTCCTCCCGGCGCCATGGGGCCGCCGCACCCCACCCCGCACACGACGACCTCGCCGTCGCCCCCCACGGCGTCGACGGCGGCGAGAACGCGGTCGAACACGGCGTCGGCGTCGTCGGTGTCGGGGGTGGGCGCCGAGCTCCGGGCCACCACCTCGCCGTCGTCGCTCACCAGGCCGGCGGCCAGCTTGGTGCCGCCCACGTCGATCGCCAGTGCCACTTCGATGCCCCGCACGGTACGCGGCGGTTAGCGGACGGCGCCGAACTACGCTCGGGCCGGTCGTCGCGCGTGTCCACCCGGCGGGCCCGCTCCGGGGAGGAGGCTCACTCCACAGCAGTGTCCAGGTCACGGGTCGCCGCCCGCTCCGCCCAATCCTTCGCACAGGGCTTCGAGGCCATCGTCGCCAACGTGGCCAACGTGATCCAGGGGAAGGACGACGCCATCCGCCTGGCCGTGCTGTGCCTGGTGGCCGAGGGCCACCTCCTCATCGAGGACGTCCCCGGCGTGGGCAAGACCAGCCTGGCCAAGGCCGTGGCCGCCAGCATCGACTGCACGTGGGGCCGGGTGCAGTTCACACCGGACCTGCTGCCCTCCGACGTCACCGGCGTGACCGTCTACGACCGGGGGACGGGCAGCTTCGAGTTCCGGCCCGGCGGCATCTTCGCCAACATCGTCCTCGGCGACGAGATCAACCGCGCCTCGCCGAAGACCCAGTCGGCCCTGCTCGAGGCCATGGAGGAGCGCCAGGTCACGGCCGACAGCACGACCTACCGGCTGCCCCAGCCCTTCATGGTCATCGCCACCCAGAACCCCATCGAGCACGAGGGCACCTTCCCCCTGCCCGAGAGCCAGCTCGACCGCTTCCTGATGCGCATCCGGATCGGGTACCCGGCCCGGCTGGCCGAGCTGGCCATCCTCGACACGCACGGCGCCGGCGAGGTCGCCCTCGCCTCGCTGTCGCCGGTGGCCTCGGCCGCGGACGTCGAGACCATGATCGCCATGGCCCGGGCCATCCACGTGGCGTCCAGCCTCAAGGGCTACATCGTCGACCTGGCCGACGCCACCCGCCGCCGGCCCGAGCTCCATCTCGGCGTCTCGCCCCGCGCCGCCCTGGGCCTCCTCCGCACCGCCCGGGCCCGGGCCGCGGCCTCGGGCCGGGACTACGTCGTGCCCGACGACATCAAGGCCCTGGTGGTACCGGTCCTCGAGCACCGCCTGGCCCTCACACCCGAGGCCCAGATGCGGGGAACGGGACGCCAGGACGTCCTCGCCGACGTGCTGGCCAGCGTCCCCGTGCCCGCCCGGGCGTCCTCCGGGTAGCGACGGTGCTCACCCGCCGGGGTTGGGGCGTGGCCGTGGGCGCCTTCGTCCTGGCCGGCGCCGGGCGCGTGCTCGGCATCTACGAGCTGTTCGTGCTGGCCGCGGGCACGCTCGGGGTGCTGGCCGCGGGCGGCCTGGCCGTGCTCCTCCGCCCGCTGGACCTCGACGCGACCCGCGTGCTGCGACCGACCCGGGTCCACGCCGGCGGCGACAGCCGGGTCGAGCTCACCGTCCGCAACCGGGCCCGGCGCCCCTCGCCCGTGGCCACCGTTCGCGACTCCCTGGCCCCGTCGTCGCCGCGCCGCAAACGCAGTGGCCGGCCGGCGTGGCCCGAACGCAGTGGCCGCCGCCAGGCCCGCTTCCTGGTCGCTCCGCTCGCCCCAGGGCAGGAGGACCACGCCAGCTACCGCCTGCCCGCGGAACGCCGGGGGACCTTCTCGGTGGGACCGCTCGAGGCGGAGCTCGGCGACGTCTTCGGGCTGTGGTCACGGGTCACGACGGTGGCGCCGGTGGTGGAGCTCACCGTCTATCCCGCGGTCGAGCCCCTCGCCCCTCTCCCCCACACCCGCGGCGACGA
>DASZOE010000094.1:0-2571 GCA_035550945.1 Acidimicrobiales bacterium | reverse complement strand
CCCCCCCCCGCCTCCAGACGTCCGAGTAGGCGCCCGGAACACGCTTGACTGGACGCCGTGGCGGCTGAGCCGGGAACGAGCAGACGGCGCGGCTGGATCCGGCGTCTCCTGCCCTTCCTCGCCGCCTACCGGCGCCAGGCGGTGCTGACGTTCGCCGCCGCCCTCACCGGGCTGGCCGTCACCGCCCTCACCCCGGTGATCCAGAAGGTGATCGTCGACGACGTCATCCTCGCCCGCCGGCGGTCACTCACCCTGTGGCTGGGCGTGCTCATCGCCGCCGGCCTCTTCCGCTTCGGCGCCGCCCATGTACGCCGGTACCTGGGCGGGATCGTCGCCCTGGGCGTCGAGTACGACCTGCGCAACGAGATCCACGCCCGCCTCCAGCGCCTGGACTTCGCCCGCCACGACCAGTTCCACACCGGCCAGCTCGTGTCCCGGGCCATCTCCGACGTGAGCCTCGTGCAGGGCCTGCTCGCCTTCTTCCCCCTGGTGAGCGGGAACGTGCTCCTCCTCGTCATGTCGGTGTGCGTCATGGCCGTGCTGTCCCCGCTGCTCACCGTCGTCGCCCTGCTCGTCGTGCCGCTGGTGACGGTGATCGCCCTGCGCCTGCGCACCACCGTGTTCCCGGCCGCGTGGGACGCCCAGCAGAAGGCGGGCGAGGTGGCGGGGGTGGTCGAGGAGTCGGTGGCCGGCGTGCGGGTGGTGAAGGGCTTCGGCCAGGAGCCGCGGGCCGTGGAGCAGCTGGCCGGCGCGGCCGAGCGTCTCTACGGGTCGCGGATGCGGGCCTTGCGCATCCAGGCCTGGTTCAGCGCCGCGCTGCAGGCGGTGCCCGTCCTCGGGCAGGTCGCGGTGCTCGCCCTCGGTGGCTGGCTCGCGCTACGGGGCCGCATCTCCATCGGGACGTTCCTCGCCTTCTCCTCCTACCTCCTCCAGCTCGTCTCGCCCGTCCGCATGCTCTCGATCTTCACGGTGGTGGCCCAGCAGGCGCGGGCCGGCGCCGAGCGCATCTTCGAGGTGCTGGAGTCGACCGCTGTCGTCGTCGAGCGGGAGGGCGCCGAACCCCTCCCTCCGGTGAAGGGCGAGATCCGCTTCGAGGGTGTCACCTTCGGCTACCTGCGCTCCGAGCCCGTGCTGCAGGGGTTCGACCTGACCGTGGCGCCCGGTGAGACCGTCGCTCTGGTGGGGCCGTCGGGCTCCGGCAAGTCGACGGTGGGGCTGCTCGTACCCCGGTTCTACGACGTGCAGGAGGGGACGGTCCGGGTCGACGGCGCCGACGTGCGCGACGTCACCCTCGACTCCCTGCGCCGCCAGGTGGGCGTGGTGTTCGAGGACACGTTCCTGTTCTCGGACACCGTGAAGGCCAACATCGCCTACGGCCGGCCCGACGCCATCGACGAGGACGTCGAGGCCGCGGCGCGGGCGGCCGAGGCCCACGAGTTCATCCTGGCCCTCCCCGACGGGTACGCCACCCGCCTGGGCGAAGGCGGCCTGAGCCTCTCGGGGGGCCAGCGCCAGCGGGTGGCCCTGGCCCGAGCGCTGCTCACCGACCCCCGCATCCTGCTGCTCGACGACGCCACCTCCTCGGTCGACGCCCGGGTCGAGGAGGAGATCCACGCCACGCTGCGCCGCCTCCTGGCCGGCCGGACGACGGTGCTCGTTGCCCACCGCCGCTCGACGCTCCAGCTCGCCGACCGCATCGTGGTCGTCGAGGGCGGGGCGGTCGTCGACAGCGGCACCCACGACGAGCTCCTCGGCCGCTCCCTGATCTACCGCCGCCTGCTCGGCGGCACCGGTGTGGGCGACGGCGAGCTCGACGAGGCGGCTCCCGACGGCGTCCCCGACGGCGACGGTTTGGTGACGGCGGCGGCCTGGCGCGGCCCCGACGGCGACGGGGCGCCGCTCATCCCGGTGGCGCCCCGGCCCTCGGTGGGGCCCGAGGTCGGCGGCGTCACCGCCGCGCCTCCCCGTGCGGGCGGCCGCTCCCGCAGCCTGGCCCTCGTCGCCGAGACGCCGGAGCTGCGGGCCGCGGTGGCCGCGCTCCCCCCGCCCGCCGACCGGCCTGACGTCGACGTGGCCGCGGTGGCCAGCGCCGACGCCGCCGACGCCGGGAAGACGAGGGAGGCCGGGTTCTCGCTGCGCCGCTTCCTCCGCCCGTACCGGCGGCCGCTCCTCGGCGGCTTTGCCCTCGTCGTCCTCGACGCGGCCGCGGGCCTGGCCGGGCCCGCCCTGGTCCGGGTCGGCCTCGACCGGGGCGTGGTCGAGGGCTCGGGGACGGTCCTTACCCTGGCCGCCCTCACCTTCCTGGGGATCGCCCTGGCCGACTGGGTCGTGGTCCGTTCCCAGCAGGTCGTCATCGGCCGGGTCGCCGAGCGCCTGCTCTTCGCCCTCCGCGTGCGCATCTTCGCCCACCTGCAACGGCTGGGCCTCGACTTCTACGAGCGGGAGATGGCGGGCTCGGTCATGACCCGCATCACCACCGACGTGGAGGCCCTGGCCCAGCTCCTCCAGCAGGGACTGGTGCAGGCCGTCGTCAGCCTGCTCACCGTCGTCGGCGTCGGCGTGGTCCTGACG
>DASZOE010000093.1:0-1809 GCA_035550945.1 Acidimicrobiales bacterium | reverse complement strand
CTGTGACTCCTCCTACGCCGAGGCCGAGCGGGACCCGGCGGTGATGCCGGTGATCTCGATCGTCGAGTAGTGCTGGCGGTGGCCCCAGTGGCGGCGGTTGTTGGTCTTGGGCTTGTAGGTGAAGCCCCGGATCTTGGGACCGGCCGCCTCCCCCACCACCCGGGCGGTGACGCTGGCGCCGGACAGGGCGTCGGAGCCGGCCAGCACCGTGTCGCCGTCGACCACGAGCACGGGGACGAAGGACACCTCGCCCTCGGTCGCGCCCAGGCGCTCGACCTCGAGGCGCTGGCCCTCGGCCACCCGGTACTGCTTGCCGCCCGTGGCGATCACCGCGTACATGGCCGTCCAGGCTAGCGGAGGGGATGGCCCCTCCCGAGCGAGTGAGGGCGGAACTACAGCAGGCTGCCGTCGAGGACGAAGCCCCGGCCGGCGCAGGTGGGGCAGGTGGAGGAGAACGACTCGACCAGGCCCTCGGAGACCCGCTTGCGGGTCATCTCCACCAGCCCCAGCTCGGAGATGTCGAACACCTGGGTGCGGGTCTTGTCCCGGGCGAGGGCGTCCTTGAAGCAGCGCAGGACCTCGTCCCGGTTCTTGCGTATCTCCATGTCGATGAAGTCGATGACGATGATGCCGCCGATGTCGCGCAGGCGCAGCTGGTGGGCGATCTCCTCGGCCGCCTCCAGGTTGTTGCGGTAGACGGTCTCCTCGAGGCTGGAGCTGCCCACGTTCTTGCCCGTGTTGACGTCGATCACGGTGAGGGCCTCGGTGCGCTCGATGATCAGCGAGCCCCCCGACGGGAGCCAGACCTTGCGGTCGAGGGCCTTGTGGAGCTGCTCGTGGACGTGCTGGCGCTCGAAGAGCGGGAGGTCGGGGTCGTCGTAGAGCTCCACCCGGTCGGCCAGCTCGGGGATCAGGGCCGACACGTAGTCCCGGACCTCGGCGAAGAGCTCGGCGTCGTCGATCAGCACGCCCCGGTAGTCCTTGTTGAACTCCTCCCGGATGACCCGCACGGCCAGAGCGGGCTCCCGGTAGAGGAGGGACGGGGCGCTCGAGCGGGTGGCCAGGGCGTCGATCTCCTGCCACTGGCGCTGGAGGCGATGCACGTCGCGGCGCAGCTCCTCGGGGGTGGCGCCTTCGGCGGCGGTGCGGACGATCAGGCCGTGGTCCGGGGTGCGCACCTCGTCGAGGATGCGGCGGAGGCGCCGGCGCTCGTCGTCGGGCAGGCGCTTGGAGATCCCGTAGGTGTTGCTGCCCGGGAGCAGGACCACGAATCGGCCGGCCAGGGACACCTCCTGGGTGAGCCGTGCCCCCTTGGTGCCGATCGGGTTCTTGGTGACCTGGCACAGCACGGTCTGACCCGGGCGCAGCAGCTGCTCGATACGCGCCGTGCTCTTTCCCTCTGGGCCCTTGCCGTCGCCGCCCCTGCCGCTGCGGCCGCCCTTGCCCGCCCCGGCCTTCTCGTCGACGTCCTCGGGGTCGTACTGGACGTCGCCCCGGTAGAGCACCGCGTTCTTCGGCGTCCCGATGTCGACGAACGCCGCCTCCATGCCCGGGAGCACGTTCTGGACCTTGCCCACGTAGATGTTGCCGTGGATCTGGGTCGCGTCGTCGGCGGGGCGGGCCACGTAGTGCTCGATGAGGGCCCGGCCCTCGAGGACCGCGATCTGGGTCGCCCCGGGCCGGCTGTGGACGCACATGAGGTAGCGGCCGACGGGACGGCCCTTGCGCTCCCGGCCCCGGCGCCGCTCCAGGGTCTCCTCGTCGAGGTCGACGGGACCCTCGCCGGTGATGGCCCCACTCACCGCCGCC
>DASZOE010000092.1:0-9734 GCA_035550945.1 Acidimicrobiales bacterium | reverse complement strand
CTGCGTCGCCTCGCCGACTCCTACGACGGCGACCGGCTGGTGCTCGGGGAGGTCTACCTGCTGTCGACGGCCGCGGTGGCCAAGTACTTCGGGAAGGGCGACGAGCTTCACCTGGCCTTCGACTTCACGCCCCTCTACGCGCCCTGGGACGCGACGGCATGGCGGACCTGCCTCGACCGCGTGGCCGCCGAGCTCGGGCCGATCGGCGCATGGCCCACGTGGACGCTGTCGAACCACGACAACTCTCGCCACCGCAGCCGCTACGGCGGGTCGGAGGCGCGGGCCCGGGCCGCGGCCGTGCTCCTGCTGACCCTCCGGGGCAGCCCCTTCCTCTACGCGGGCGAGGAGCTGGGCCTGGAGGACGCCGCCGTGCCCGCCGACCGGGTGGTCGACCCCGGCGGCCGGGACCCGTGCCGGGCGCCGTTCCCCTGGGACGCGAGCCCGAGGCACGGCTGGGAGACCGAGGAACCGTGGCTGCCGTGGCCCCCCTCGTCGGACACCCACAACGCCGAGAGCCTCGGCGCCGATCCCACCTCCATCCTCCATCTCTACCGCCGGCTCCTGGCCGTGCGGCGAGCCAGCCCGGCCCTGACCCGGGGCGACCTGCTTCCCCTCCCGTCGCCGGCAGGCGTGCTCGCCTACCGGCGGGACTCGCCTGGCGGTGAGGACGGAGCCGACCGGCGGGCGGTGGCCGTCAACTTCGGGTCCTCACCCACGGTCCTCGACCTCGATGGCCGGTGGCGCTGCGAGATCTCCAGCGACGGCCGGGGGGAGAACGAGGCCTTCACCGGCGCACTGGCCGGCGACCAGGCCGTGATCCTGCGCCCCGCCTGAAGCCGTCTACCCGGGGTTCGAACCCCGGGCGACGGCGCGGCCGCTCTCGATCCAGGCCTTGGTGCCACCGGCCACGTTCTGGGCGTCGATGCCCTGCCGGCGCAGGAAGTCGGTCGCCCGGGCGCTGCGGGCACCGGTCTGGCAGATGACGTACACGGTGCCGTCGGTCGGGACCTCGCCGACGCGCGCCGCCACCTCGCCCAGGGGGATGAGGCGGGCGCCGGGCACGTGGGCGGTGTCGTACTCGTCGGGCTGGCGGACGTCGATGACCGGAACGCCCTCGACGCGGCGCCGGTCGAGCTCGTCGACGTCGACCTCGGGCACGACGGGCGGCGGCGGGCCCCACCCGCTCACGCGCCACCCCGCAGGTACCGGGCGTTGGCCTCCACGTCGGCCCCGATGGCGGAACGGGCCGTCTCCTCGGAGAGCACCACCAGGCGGCCGCTGGCCTCGGCGCAGCGCTTGCCCGCAGGGTTAAGGATGCGGGCTCGGGCCCGCACCGACGCCTCGTCGTGCTCCTCGACCACGGCTTCCACCCGGTGGGGGACGTCGATCATGACCGGGCGGCGGAAACTGGCCTGCGACGTGCGGGTGACGGCGAAGCGCTCGGCCAGGGCGACGGCCGCCCAGGCCATGGCCTCGTCGAGGATCGCCAGCAGCAGGCCGCCGTGCACGTATTGCGGCGCGCCCTGGTAGCTCGGGCCGAGGGTGAACTCGGAGACGACCGTCCCCGCCTCGTCGTCGTGGGCGAACGAGAGCCGGAGCCCGACGGGGTTGTCGGGATCGCAGGCGAAGCACTCGGACGGAAACCCGAAGGCCGTGTTGCGGAGAGCGTGCAGGGCCATGTGTTGCCGACCCTAGTGTCCCGGTGCGAGGTCGACCACGAGGGCCCGGTGGTCGGAGAGAGCCAGCCGGCGGCTCTCCACGGCCGTCACCGGCGGCAGCCGACCGTGGCCCAGGGCGTGGTCGATCTGCAGCTTCGGCGCCTCGGCCGGGAACGTCTTGGCCCGGGCCAGGGTGCGCCAGCCCGAGACCCGCCCCGGCGCGGTGCCGGGCAGGTTGAGGTCGCCGAGGAGCACGCAGGGGCCGCCGAGGCGGATCAACTCCCGCGTCAGGCGCCGGAGCTGCACCGCGTTCCACCCGGGCACGAAGGAGAGGTGGCAGGTGGCCACCCACAACGGTCCGGAAGGGCCCTCCACCAGGGCGGCCACGGCGGCGCGCGGCTCGTCGGGCAGCAGGATGAACGTCCGCCGCCCGGGCACGTACACCGGCGACCGGAACCGCGCCGGTGGCAGGTGCACGACGTGCCAGTCGCGCACCGGCAGCCGGGAGACGAGCCCCACGCCGTACGCGGCCTCGTCGCCCGGCTCGACGCTTCGGCCCACGGCGGCCACCGCGTGCGCCGGCCGCCAGACGCCGCCGGGCTCGCCCAGGAGGGCGGGCTCGAACCGCCACGCGGCCGCACCCGTCCCCCGGGCGACCGCCTCGGTCTGGTCGACGTCCCCCGAGCGGGCCTGTCCCCGGTCGACCTCCTGCAGGCCGAGGACGTCGGCCCCGAGGGAGACGCAGGCCTCGACCAGCTCCTCGACGGGGACGGGGGTGCCGTCGAAGGCCCGCCCGTGCAGGATGTTGAAGGTTGCGAGGCGCAGGGAGGGTCAGCCCCCGTAGTTCATGCGGGTGTCCTCCATGCGGAGGACGGGCGTGTCCTCCGGCTTCTGGAAGCCGGCCCCGATCACCTCACCGACGAAGAGGGTGTGGTCGCCGACGTCGAACGACTGGCGGACGCGGCAGTCGACCCAGGCGACGGCGGTGTCGAGGATGGGGGCACCGCTGGGACCGTCGTGGAAGGGGAAGCCGTTGAGGGTCCGGGCCGCCTCGTCGACCTCCACCGGCTTGGTGAACTTGCGCACGATGGCCCGATCCTCGCGGTCGATGATGCTGACGCTGAAGACCCCGCCCTCGACCACCAGCTCGTGGGTCACCGCCGTCTTCTCCACCGCGATGCCGACGAGCTTGGGGTCGAAGCTGAGCTGGGTCGCCCAGTTGAGCGTCATCCCGTTGCGGCGGTCACCCGCCCGGCTGCCGATCACGTACAGCCCGCTGGGCATGGTCCAGAGGACCCGACGCCGCAGGCGCTCGTACTCCTCGGGGTCGGCCCCGTCGGGGAACGGCCCGACGGGCTCACCGCTCTGCACCGGCACGGGCGGAGACCCTAGCTGGCGGGCGCCACCGCTTCGATGGCCGAGGCCATGTCCAGGTCCTTCTCGGTCACGCCCCCCTCGCTGTGGGTGCTCAGCGCCACGTGGACGCGGTTGTAGCGGACGTCGAGGTCGGGATGGTGGTTGGCCGACTCCGCCGCGAATGCGACCGCGACCACGAAGGCCACGGCCTGGGGAAACGTGTCGAAGCGGTAGTCCTTCACGATGGCGTCCCCGCCGAGCTCCCACCCGGCGAGGCCGCCGAGTCGGGTGCGGATCTCCTCCTCGGACAGCACAGCCACGATCGACCTCCTCGGAAAACCTGCTTGAAATGTTTCGTCTGGCTAATTAGTTTGCCGAAATGATGTCGCCCCGGAGCACCGGTACCCCGACCGCTGAAGCCGAGCTCGCGTCCCGGCTCCGTCTGGTCGTGGCCCGGCTCGCCCGCCGGCTGCGCCGGGAGACGGAGGGCGACGTCTCCCCGTCGCAGATCTCGGCGCTGTCCAGCATCTCACGGCTCGGGCCCCTCGCTCTCGGGGAGCTGTCGACCGCCGAGGGCGTACGCCCGCCGACCATGACCCGCGTGGTCGCGTGCCTCGAGGAGGCAGGCCTCGTCACCCGCACCGTCGACCCTGCCGACCGCCGGGTCGCCCACGTCGCCGTCACCGCCGAGGGCCAGCGGTGGCTCGATCGCAACCGCCACCGCAAGGACGTCTTCGTGGCGTCGCGGCTGCACGCTCTGGAGCCCGAAGACCGGGCCACGCTGGCCCGCGCCGTCGAGCTGCTCGAGCGCCTGGCGGAGCCCGAGTGAGCCGGGCGCCCGAGGACCGCCGCCTGCGCCTGGCCACCGCCCGCACGTTCCGGTCCCTGAGCAACCGCAACTACCGGCTCTTCTTCACCGGCCAGCTGGTCTCGGTGATCGGCACGTGGATGCAGATGGTCGCCCAGGGCTGGCTCGTGCTGACCCTCACCGGGAGCGGCCTGGCCCTCGGCGTGGCGGCCGCCCTGCAGTTCCTCCCCATGCTCGTGTTCGGCGCGTGGGGCGGCCTGGTCGCCGACCGCTTCGACAAGCGCCGCCTCCTCGTCGCCACCCAGATCGCGGCGGGACTGCTCGCCCTCCTCCTCGGACTCCTGGTCGTCGCCGAGGTCGTGACCCTCTGGATGGTGTACGTGCTGGCCCTGGTCCTCGGTGGGGTGAGCGTGGTCGACATGCCCACCCGCCAGGCCTTCGTCACCGAGATGGTCGGCGCCGACGACGTCCCCAACGCGGTGGGGCTCAACAGCGCGGTGTTCAACACCGGGCGCCTGGTCGGCCCGGCGGTCGCCGGCGTGCTGGCCGCCTCGGTGGGTGTCGGCCCCTGCTTCCTCATCAACGCCGTGTCCTACGTGGGGGTGGTGGCCGGGCTGCGGGCGATGCGGGACGACGAGCTCCACCGCCAGGCGCCCGTCGTCGCCGGCGCGGGACAGGTCCGGGCCGGTCTCCGGTACGTGTGGTCGACGCCGGAGCTGCGCTCGACCCTGCTGCTGGTGGCCGCCATCGCGACCTTCGGCCTCAACCAGGCCGTGATCCTGCCCCTGCTCGCCCGCTACTCCCTCGGGGGCGGCGTCCGCCTGTACGGGCTTCTGTCGTCGCTGGTGGCCGTCGGCTCGGTGGCCGGCGCCCTTGTCGCGGCCGGCCGCCCCCGGCCCACGCGCCGGCTGCTGCTCGGGTCGGCCACCGCCTTCGGCGTTCTCACCATCGCCGCCGCCGTGGCTCCCACACCGCTGAGCGTGGGGCTGCTCCTGGTACCGACCGGCCTGGCCACCATGCTCTTCCTCGCCACCGCCAACTCGACCCTCCAGCTGGCATCGGCCCCCGAGATGCGCGGTCGGGTCATGGCCCTCTACGGGCTGGTCTTCCTGGGCAGCAACCCGGTGGGCGCTCCTCTCCTGGGTTGGATCTCGGGGCAGTGGGGGGCGCGGATGGGAATGGCCCTGGGCGGGACGGTGAGCCTCGCCGCCGCTCTGGTGGCCGTCGCCGCCCGGTCGGGCCGGCGCTGGCCCCGCCTGCGGCCGGTCGGCGCCGAGGCCCGTCCCGAGGCCGCCGTCACCCCTCTCCCGGTGGAGGCGGCCTGAGCCGCCCGCCCCCCCGGCGGTCGGTCTCGTTCGCCACGACCGGGACCTCGACTGCTTCGGAGTGGAAATGGGGTTTCAGGGGCGGGCATCGGTAGGCTCGCCGCCACGTCCCAGGCGACCGGCCGATCGGAGGCTCACATCGGGAGACGAGCGCACCAGACGCCGGCGCCGGCCGGCCGCCGCTCTGCCCGGATCGGCGTCGCCGCCGGACTCCTCGCTGTCGTCGTCGCCGGGTGCAGCAGCCGCTTCGGCGTGCCGGAGCCGGCGAGCGAGCAGGGAGGCGACGTCCTCGACCTCTGGCGGGTGCTCTTCCTCACCGCGGTGGCCATCGGACTCCTCGTCATCGGGCTCATCGCGTGGTCGGTGTTCCGCTACCGCCGCGGCGGACGAGGCGACGGCGAGCCGCCCCAGTTCCGGGACAACATCCGCCTCGAGGTCTTCTACACCGCGGTCCCGCTCGTCATCGTCGCCGTGCTGTTCGGGCTCACCGTGGGGACGCAGCGCCGCGTCACCAAGGTCCAGGAGCGGCCCGACCTCCGGGTCGAGGTCCAGGGCTTCCAGTGGGGGTGGCGCTTCCACTACCCGGAGGAGGCCGTGACTGTGGTCGGCGACTCCAACGACCCGCCCACGCTGGTCCTGCCCGTCGGGCGTACGGTCGGCTTCGAGCTCTCCAGCACCGACGTCATCCACTCGTTCTACGTCCCCGCCTTCCTCGACAAGCGCGACGTCGTCCCCGGCGAGGAGAACCGCGTCGACGTCGCCACCACCCGCGTCGGCCGCTTCTCGGGCCTGTGCGCCGAGTTCTGCGGGCTCGACCACGCCCGCATGGGCTTCACCGTCGACGTGGTCCCCGTCGCCGAGTTCGAGGCCTGGCTGGCCGCTCAGCGCCAGGTCCAGCCCCGGCCCAGCGTCCCGGGAACCGCCCAGTGACCGTCGTCGCCGAGCGCACCGACGCCCCTCCCCCGCCCGAGCCTCGCCGTTCGTCCGAAGGGCTGGTCGGGTGGCTGACCACCACCGACCACAAGCGCATCGGCATCCTCTACATGGTCACCGCCTTCGCCTTCTTCCTGGTCGGCGGCTTCCTGGCCCTGCTCATGCGGGCCGAGCTGGCCCAGCCCGGGCTCCAGGTGGTGTCGACGCAGTTCTACAACCAGCTGTTCACCATGCACGGCAGCATCATGATGTTCCTCTTCGCCGTGCCCATGGCCTTCGGCCTGGCGAACTACCTGGTGCCCCTCCACCTCGGGGCGCCCGACATGGCCTTCCCCCGCCTGAACGCCCTCTCCTACTGGCTCTTCCTGGGGGGCGGGCTCACCATGCTGGGCGGCTTCGTCACCTCCAAGGGCGCGGCCGCGTTCGGCTGGACCGCCTACACGCCCCTCTCCGACGCGGTGCGCTCCCCCGGCGCCGGCGCCGACCTCTGGATCGTCGCCCTCATCGTCACCGGGCTCTCCGGCATCCTCACCGCCGTCAACCTGATCACCACCGTCGTCAGCCTGCGGGCCCCGGGCATGACCATGTTCCGGATGCCGATCTTCACCTGGAACATGCTGGTCGTCAGCCTGCTGGTGCTCCTTGCCTTCCCGGTGCTGACCGCGGCCCTGTTCATGCTCTTCGCCGACCGCCACCTGGGCGCCCACTTCTACGACGCCGCCGCCGAAGGGGTCCCCATCCTGTGGCAGCACCTGTTCTGGTTCTTCGGGCACCCCGAGGTGTACATCATCGCCCTGCCGTACTTCGGGATCGTCACCGACGTGCTCCCGGTCTTCTCCCGCAAGCCCATCTTCGGCTACCGGGGCTTCGTCTTCGCCACCCTGGCCATCGCCACCTTGTCGGTGGGCGTCTGGGCCCACCACATGTTCTCGACGGGCGTTGTGTCGCTCTCCTACTTCGCGGGGGCGACGTTCCTCATCGCCGTGCCCACGGGGGTGAAGTTCTTCAACTGGGTGGGCACGATGTGGCGGGGGAAGCTCAGCTTCGAGTCGCCGATGCTGTTCTGCATCGGCTTCCTCCTCGTGTTCCTCATCGGGGGCCTCACCGGGCCCATGCTGGCGTCGCCGCCCCTCGACCTCCACGTGCACGACACGTACTTCGTGGTCGCCCACATGCACTACGTCCTCTTCGGATCGGCCGTGTTCGGGTTGTTCGCCGGGCTCTACTTCTGGTTCCCCAAGTTCTTCGGCCGCCGCCTCGGGGAGGGCCTGGGCAAGGTCCACTTCTGGCTGCTGTTCGTCGGCTTCAACGTGGCCTTCTGGCCGCAGCACCTGGCCGGCCTGCGGGGCATGCCCCGCCGCGTGTCCGACTACTCCAGTGACGAGGGCTGGACCTTCCTGAACCTCGCGTCCACCGTCGGCGCCTTCCTGATCGCCCTGGCGATGCTGGCCCTCCTCTGGAACCTGTGGACGTCGCTGCGCCGGGGCCGCCCCGCCGGCGACGACCCGTGGGGCGGCTTCACGCTGGAGTGGGCCACGAGCTCGCCGCCGCCCGAGCACAACTTCCACGAGCTGCCGCCCATCCGCTCCGAGCGCCCCGTGTACGACCTGCGCCGGGCCCAGGAAAAGGCCCGGGAAAAGGCACAGGACGGGAAGGCGGCGCAGAAGCAGTGAAGGACGAATGCCAGTGAAGGACGAATGGAGGCTGTTCGCCGGAGGCGCGGTGATCGTGGGCGCCACCGCCGCCCTGTACTGGTTCATCACCTACGAGCACGCCGGCTCGGTGATGCTGGCCCTGTGCGGCGGCGCCCTGGCCCTGGTCGCGGGCTGGCTGTTCCTGCAGGCCCGCCGCCTCGACGGGCCTCGCCCCGAGGACGGCGACGCCGAGCCCGGCGACGGCGCCGGCGACATCGGCTACTTCCCGACCAGCAGCATCTGGCCCTTCGTGGCCGGCTCGGGGGTGGTGGTCCTCTCCCTGGGCCTCGTCTTCGGGGTCTGGCTGTCGCTCTGCGGCGGCATCCTCCTCGCCGTCGCGACCCTCGGCTACGCGGTGGAGGCCAACTCCAAGGGCTGACCTTCCCCCGTTCCGGCGGTGGGTACCCGTGCCATGGCGCGGCTATCCACCACCGGAACGAGCGGGCGCCTCGTGCTCCTCGATGTCCTCGTAGCCGCCCTTGGCTGTCCGCCGGACCCGTGAGCCCAGGGGGCCTTCGGTGGGATGGGCGCCCGAACGGGCCAAGCCCCGGCAGGCGCTGCGCGTGACGAAGAAGACGGCCACCGGCGCGGCGATGCAGGTCACCCGGAAGAAGTTCGTGACCGTCTCCGGCGCCATGCCGAAGATCGCGGACAGGATGTCGTTGCCGCCGGCGAACACCATGATCAGGTAGAAGGTGAGCACGGCCGCCCCGAGCCCCGTGCGGTTCGGGTTGTCGCGGGGGCGCTCGAGCAGGTTGTGAGAGTCGCGGTCCTTGGTCAGGCGGCGCTCGATGAACGGCCACAGGTAGAGGGCGAGGAAGGTGAGCCCGGGCAGCAGGGCGCCGGGGAAGAAGGGGTTGGCGATCGTGTGCCCGAAGGCGCGGATCTCCCAGGCGGGTAACACCCGCAGGGCGCCGTCGAGCCACCCGACGTACCAGTCGGGCTGGGAGCCGGCGGTGGCGGCCGCGGCCTGGGCCGGGTTGTATGGCCCGTACAGCCAGATGGGGTTGATCTGGGCCAGACCCCCGAGGCCGGCCAGGATGCCGGTGACGATGAAGAAGAGGCCCGTCGACTTCAGGGCGTAGGTGGGCCACATCCGGGACCCGACGATGTTGTCCTCGGTCCTCCCCGGGCCGGGGAACTGGGTGTGCTTCTGGCGCCAGAGGATCGCCAGGTGCGCGCCGAGCAGGCCCAGGATGAGGGCGGGCAGGATCATCACGTGGAGGACGAAGAAGCGGCCGATGAAGTCGACCGCGGGGAACTCGCCTCCGAAGAACAGGAACGCCAGCCACGTCCCCGCGAACGGGATGGACAGGGCGATCGAGTAGCCGACCCGCACGCCCGTTCCCGAGAGCAGGTCGTCGAGGAGCGAGTAGCCGAAGAAGCCGTTGGCGATCGAGAGCAGGAGGAGGGTCACGCCCACCATCCAGTTGAGCTCCCGGGGACGGCGGAAGGCGCCGGTGAAGAACACCCGGCAGAGGTGGAGGGCGAGGGCGGCGACGAAGACCAGGGCGGCCCAGTGGTGCATCTGGCGCATCACGAGCCCGGCCCGCACGTCGAAGCTGATGTCGAGGGTGGACTCGTAGGCGGCCGACATCTTCACGCCTTGCAGTGGGGCGTAGTCGCCGTGGTAGGTGACCTCTTCGGACGCGGGGACGAAGAAGAAGGTGAGGTAGACGCCGGTGACGATGAGCACCACCAGGCAGTAGAGGGCCACCTCGCCGATCATGAACGACCAGTGGTCGGGGAAGACCTTGTCGAGCGCGCTGCGCGTGAACTTCGACGCCCCCAGGCGGTTGTCGACCCAGGCGATCGTCCGGCGGATCACCGGCTCGTCCGTCCGGCCCCGGGGGCAGTCAGTCGTTCGGTCACCGAGGCGTCAGCCCCGGCTACTGGAACCGGGGCCCACGGGCTCGTCGAAGTCGCCCTGGGCCACGAGGAACCCCTCGGAGTCCACGGC
>DASZOE010000091.1:0-4098 GCA_035550945.1 Acidimicrobiales bacterium | reverse complement strand
CGTTCTCCCCGACCGCCGCCGCCACCAACACGACGAGGAAGGCGCCTAGGCCGATCGCGCGCGCCACGGCGGCCGCCGCCCGCGGGACGGACCCGTGGACGTCACCGACCGCACGCCCGGGTGGCCTGTCCTCCCAGCGGGGCTTGGGCCACAGGAGCCGCAGGGCCGCGAAGGAGATGACGAGGATCGCCGCACCCCCGTACATGACCATCCAAGTGGGCAGGGGCAGATCCGTCCGCCCGCCCAGTCCGTGGGCAAGGATCATCGCCGCCTCAGCTCACTTCGAGGGTCAGGGCGTGTTTGCCCGACTTCTCGAACTCGACCTCGTGGCGCCCGGGGATCGTGGCGGTGAAGGCGATCTCCGCCGGTTGGGACGGCTCCAGGGCCCGGCGCAGGTCGTAGGTGTGGACGTGCAACTCCTCCGGCACGTCGCTCACTGCTCGGATTTGCACCCTGTCGCCGAGGTTGACCCTCTCGGTGCGCCGCCCGCCGCTGACCTGACCACCGGCGAACGCCACCTCGATCATCCGGGCGGCTTCGATGGCCGACGTGGTCGGACTATCTCCGGGGCGCGCCGAGCTGGCCGTCGCCGCGGTCGGCGAAGTGCTGGTTCGCCCTGCAGTGTCCTCCCGGGGGGAGCGCCCGCAGGCGGCCACCGTGGCCATGGCGAGCGAAACACAGACGACGAGCGCGGGCGCGCGCTTCTGCACACGTTGCGACATGAATCTCTCCTCGTGACGGGGTGGGACTAGGTCAGGACGAGGAGGCTGGGAGGCCCGCGTTCGGAGACGCGGCTGCGCAGCGCCCTTGGGGAGGCGCCAACCGAGGGCTCCATGGGAGGCGTCGATTCGGCGCCGCGTGGCAGCGGGCGCCGGCGACGGAGTGCGGCGACGACAACGCGACCGGTAGCCCGCGCCGCTCGCACGAGCAGCACCGTCAAAGCGGCAACGAAGACCTGTGCCACGACGCCCACTCGCACCGCGCCCGAGTGAGCGAGCGAGGCCATCCCGTGACCGCCGAGGAGGTGCTCCAGCCCTTCCTGGGCGACGAACAGCGCCGGTTGGGCAACAAGGAGCAGTCGCAGCGACGGGCCACGTGTGCTGCGGGCGCCATCCCACCCCTGCCAGAGCAGAGCGACGAGCGCAAGCGGGATGGCCACGGCGGCGACGGCGGCGAGATAACCGTGCGGGGGGGCAGCCTGCGCGTGCATCCCGCCGAGCCCGTAGGCGGCAACGTGACCGACGACGACGCCGGCAGGGACGAGAAACGCGACGCCTAGCCGAGCACGCACGTCAACCTTCGTGTTCGCCATCGGCATGGGGCGAAGATGCAGCGTCGAGCCCTTGATGGACGGCGGCGCTGCCAAGCTCCTCACGTCGCCCGTCGACCCGACACCATGGCTCCGGGTCAAGTGTGTCACGTGCTCGTCACGCCAGCGCCCCGCATGTGCAGCGAGTAGCCGCCGGCCAGACGGCGCGGCGAGGGCACGAGAACCTCGATTCCGCTGGCGACGTTGGACCCAAAGCCTGGGAGTGCGAGCCCGCCCTCCGCCGCTCGCCGTCCGGAAGTGAGGAGCCCACGCTCTGAGTCCCGCTGGGTGATGAACGGAACGCTTCTCTTGTCGTCATCACCCGGCGTAGGCCGGGACCACCTCCTGCTGTGAGTAAGGATCGACCGCCGGTGGCTGCTGCGCGCCGCGAACAAGGCCCGCAGTGGGCGTCGCCCCCGTTGTCGCGAGTCACATCGCGAGTCCTCCACAGATGGCGGGCGAAGATGGCGGAGAGCCCCAACGTCAACGGGAGCAACCCCCAGGCGTTGTAGATGACGATGAACAGGAACCAGATGGCCTGGTTCACGAGGCTGACCTTCCAGGACAACCGCACGTCGCGGCCGGTGAGCCACACGGCCAACAGCGTGGCCGCGGAGGTGATCCAGGGGATCATCTCTCCGGCGGCACTGGTCATGGGCTGAGGGTACGGCTCGGCCGGGGAGCGCGGTACCCCTCAAACGGGTGGAGGTTCCGCTGTTCTTCCCCCTGACAGAGGGTCCCGGCGGACGTAGCGTACGGGTGATGTCTGGCGCAGTGCTTGTCGCCGTCGACGAGGACCCCGCGGTCCTCGCGAGCGTCGAGCGGACGCTGGACGACCGCTACGCACGGGATTACCGGGTGCTGTGCATTCCGTCGGCGAGCAAGGCGCTGGCCGACCTCGAGGCCCTGGCGGCCGCCGGTGACCGGGTCGCGCTCGTCCTGGCGGCACAGTGGCTGACGGGGATGACGGGAAGCGAGCTGTTGATCGAGGTCCGCCGCCTCCACCCCCATGCCAAGCGCGTGCTGTTGATCCCGTGGAGAGGCTTGGGGGATCGCCCGACGGGCGAGGCAGTGTTCGAAGCGATCGCCCGCGGTCGCATCGACCACTACGTGATCAGGCCGTCGACTCCCCCCGACGAGCTCTTCCACCAGGCGATCTCCAGCTTCCTGCTCGAGTGGGCGGAGGGGATGCGCACCTCGCCGCACACCATCCACGTGGTCGGCGAGTCGTGGTCGGGGCGGGCCTATCAGCTCAGGGAACAGCTCGAGCGCTGCGCGATGCCGCATGCGTTCTGCCTGGCCGATTCACCCGAGGGGCGGGCCCTTCTCGCCCGGGCGGGCGGAGGGTCGAAGCTCCCGCTCGTGATCCTCCCCGACGGCACCGTGCTCGCCGACCCGAGCAACGCGGAGGTCGCCGGCGTGAGCCAGTCACCGGACGAACCGGAGCAGAAGGAGTTCGACGTGGTGATCGTCGGCGCCGGCCCGGCCGGGTTGTCCGCCGCCGTGTACGGCGCGTCGGAGGGGTTCAGCACCCTCGTCGTCGACGAAGGCGGGATCGGCGGTCAGGCGACCTCCAGCTCGCTGATCCGCAACTACCTCGGCTTCCCACGGGGGGTGAGCGGAGGCCGCCTCGCCCAACAGGCCTACGAGCAGGCGTGGGTGTTCGGAGCGGAGTTCGCGTTCATGCGACGGGTGACCGATCTGGGCCGCGAGGGCGACGGGTTTCTCGTGGCCCTCTCGGAGAGTGGACGCGTGAGTGGCCGAGCCGTGGTCCTCGCCATGGGCGCCACGTACCGCCGGATCGGCATCCCGGCCCTCGAGGCCCTGAAGGGTGCCGGCGTGTTCTACGGAGGTCCGGCGTCCGAGGCGCCGGCCATGGCCGGCAGGGACGTGTACGTCCTGGGGGGCGCCAACTCCGCCGGACAAGCCGCGCTGCACCTGGCCCGGTACGCCAGGCGCGTGACGCTCGTCGTGCGGGCACCGTCGCTGCGCGCCGGGATGTCGGAGTACCTGGTGCAGCAGGTCGAGGAAGCGCCGAACGTGGAGGTCCGGCTGGAGACGGAGATCGTCGGCGGTGGGGGCGGCGGGTCTCTCGACCACCTCGTGCTCCGCCATCGAGTCGGGCAGGCCGAGGAGGTGGTCGGGGCCGACGGCCTCTTCCTGACGATCGGGGCGCGGCCGCACACGGAGTGGTTGCCGCCGGACGTGCGCCGGGACGCTCAGGGATTCGTACTCACCGGGACGGATGTCAGCGCCGACGGGGCGTGGCCGCTCGACCGCCGTCCCTTCCCGCTCGAGACGAGCCTGCCCGGCGTGCTGGCGGTGGGCGACGTCCGGCACGGGTCGGTGAAGCGGGTGGCGTCCGCCGTCGGTGAGGGCTCGGTCGCCATCCAGATCCTCCACCGGCTTCTGCACGGGAGTGGTGCGCCGGGTCGGCAGCACCGGCTCGTTCCGTCTCGTCAGGCACCCACTGACCTGAGTTGATCGGCGGCAGTAGCCCGCCTTGGCTGGGCCGCCTCCGCAGGCGCTTCGACCAGTGCCCCCACGAGCGCCCCCTTGTGCTTCCGGGTGACGAGGATGGACCGCACCCGTACGCCCCACGGGGTCGGTTCGGGCGGTCTCCCGCAGAGGGGACGACCAGGCCACCGGAAGGCTCACCGCCGGGCAGGATCGGCTCCTGCAGCTCCCCGAAAAGCTCTGGTAGCTCCGGGACAGCTAGCGCCGGCGGAGGAGCAGGACGGCCACCGCGACCGCACCGGCGGCCAGGAGCACGCCCCCGGCCACCAGGC
>DASZOE010000090.1:0-2241 GCA_035550945.1 Acidimicrobiales bacterium | reverse complement strand
CTCTGGACGTTCCAGCGCCTCCTCTCGCCCATGGAGGGCGACGCCCCGGTCCTCGACCCCCAGTACCGCAGCGTCCACGACCCGCTGATCACGCTGGCCTACCTGGCCGGGCAGACGGCGGTGGCCCGGCTCGGGCTCGCGGTCGTGAACATGCCGTACTACGCGCCCCTCGTCCTGGCCAAGCTCCTCACCACGCTCGACCACGTCTCCGGCGGGCGGCTCGACGCGGGGCTGGGCATCGGGTGGCTCCCGCCGGAGCTGCAGGCCGCGGGCGCACGCCCGGAGCGGCGGGGGGCCAGGGCCGACGAGTACCTGCGCTGCCTGGGCGCGATCTGGACCCAGGACGTCGTGGAGCACGAGGGCGACTTCTACCGGGTGCCTCGGGCGGGGGTCGACCCCAAGCCGGTGCAGCGCCCGCACCCGCCCCTGCTCCTCGGCGCGACGGCGGATCCCGCCCTGCGGCGGGCCGGCCGCCTCGCCGACGGCTGGATCAGCGGCAGTCGGACCGACCTCACCCGCATCGACGAGCCCATCGCCACCGTGCGGGCCGCGGCGCGGGACGCGGGACGCGATCCCGATGGGCTGCGCTTCGTCTGCCGGGGCGTGGTCAAGCTCGGGCGGCCCCGGGCGCCACTGGCGGGGTCCTTCGACGACATCCGCGCCGACCTGGCCGAGCTGGCCGGGAAGGGCGTCACCGAGACGTTCGTCGACCTGAACTTCGATCCCGAGATCGGGTCGCCGCATGCCGACCCGGCCGCGGCCATGCGCCGCGCCGAGGAGGTCCTGGAGGCGCTGGCCCCGGGCTGATCCCACGGGCTCCAGAGCCGGCGGCGGATCCTGCCGGCATGGCACCATCCCGCCGTGATCGACGCCATCCTGGGTGCGGCCGGCGACGAGGGCCTGGTCGAGCGCTGGCGCGATCTCGGACCCGTCCTCTGGCTGGTGGCCGGGGGCGGGGGCGCGCTCTGGGCCGCCCTCCTCGGGGTCCTCACCTTCGCCACCCGGAGCCGTGACGTCGACCCGGGCCCGGCCACGCTCGACCTCGGAGGGCCCGAGCCGCCGGCGGTGGTGAACCTGGTCACCGGCGACTGGCGCTTGGGCCACGAGGCCGTCCCCGCCACCCTGCTCGACCTCGCCGCCCGCCGGCTGGTCGCCATCGAGCAGGTGGGCGAGCGCACCCTGGTCCGGGTGCGACCCGACCCCGAGCGGGGTAGCGACGCCAAGCTCGAGCCCTACGAGCGCATGGTGTTGGACCACGTGGTCGGCCACGCGACCGAGGGCGTAGTGCCCGCCGATGCCCTGACCACCGGACCCGAGGAGGAGGCCCGGGGCTGGTGGCGGAGCTTCCGGCGGTCGGTCGAGCGGGACGGCCGCCGTCGGGGCCTGTCCCGGCGGCGGTGGTCGCCGGCGGCGCGCCTCACGCTGTCGGTCTCGGCCCTGGCCGTGGCCGTGCTGGTCGGTGTGGCCGCCACGACGCTGCCCGACGACCCCGACGACTCCGACGACGACCCCCTGGGGGCGGGGATCGCGGCGCTCGTGCTCACGGCCGGCGCCCTCCTGGGGGCGGTGGAGGCGCTCAACGGTCAACGGGAGACGCCCGCGGGCCGGGAGGCGGCCGCTCGCTGGCTCGGTCTGCGGACGCTCCTCGCCGAGGACCCGCTGTTCGCCGAGTACCCCCCGGCGGGGGTCGCCATCTGGGACCGGCTGCTGGCCTACGGGGCGGCGATGGGAGTGGCCCACGGGGCGGTGCGGGCCCTGCCCCTCGGGTCGGAGAGGGACGACGAGGCGTGGAGCCCGGTCGGCGGGCACTGGCGGGTCGTGCGCATCCGCTATCCCCGCTTCGTCCCCCCCGGGTACGGGCGCCACCCGGGCCTTGTGGTCCTCCTCGGTCTGTTCCAGCTCGCCCTCGCCATCCTCGCCCTCCCGGCCGCCACCGCGGCCGCCGACGGCCTGCGCGAGGTGGTCGTGGACTTCTCGGCCGACGACACCGTGCCCACCGCCTTCGGGGTGGGGGTCAGCGTGTTCCTCGCCGTGGTCGTGGCCCTGGCCGCGCTGCTGGCGGCCCGGGGGGCGGCGATGGCGCTCGCCGGGATCGTCGACCTCGTCTCCGAGCGGCGGCGCGCCGAGGGCCGGGTGCTGCGGGTGCGCCGACGGGGACGCGACGACCGGCCCCGCTGGTACGTGGCCGTCGACCCCGGTCGGGTCGCCCGCATCCGGGCGTGGCGGGCGCAGCCGGGAGGG
>DASZOE010000089.1:0-3654 GCA_035550945.1 Acidimicrobiales bacterium | reverse complement strand
GGGAGCCCCGTCGAGCGAAACCCGGCGGGCCAGCCGCTCGTTCGCACCTGGGGTTACCGGGCGCTTACCGGCCCGGCGAGTCGGATCCCCCATCGAGAACAGGCAGTCCTTGTCCGGGTGGAAGGGGCGAGTGTCCCGAAGAAGAAAACCGTCGCAAACGGCGACTGAAACTCACCCTGGCGCCAGGTAGGCAGCGACCTCCTCCGGAGCGGGGAGCGTCTCCAGGGTGGCGCGCGCCGCCTCAATACGGTCACGAACCTCGCCGTCCGCGAGGAGCTCGCTCGCCGCGGCGGCAAGCGTCTCGGACTGGGACGCCTGGGCGTCGACGGATGCACCGATGCCGGAGCGAACGATGGCGGCCGCCACACGACGCTGGCTCGGGGCGCCTTGGGCGACCACCACCTGGGGCACCGCAGCGAGGAGGCACCCTAGGCTCGTGCTCGCCCCGCCGTGGGACACGACGAGGTCGCTCATCGGGAGGATCGCCGACAGCGGCACATACCGAGCCACACGGATCCCCGGATCGGCGGGGACGACGGTCTCGGGGGACGGCCCGGTTGCGACAACTATCGTGCCTGCGACCGGCCGCACCGCTTCCACGACCCATCTGAGCACTTCGGGCCGGGCGAAGATCGAGACGGTCCCCAGTGTGACGAACACGACCGGACGAACGAGTCCTTCGAGCCAGGACGGCGCGGCGACGGGTGGCCCGTCGAAGAGGCTGGGTCGCACGGCGATCACTCCGGCGATGGTTCTGACATCGGGCGTCTGGAGCGGCGGCGGGCAGCAGTCCAGATAGCGGTCTCCCCACAGGCGCGCCGGCCCATCCTGGCCGAAGGCTGTCCAGACGTCATCGAGCGCTTCCGCCAAGGCGCCACGGATCTCGGGTGGCCGCGCTGGCGCTGGCCAACTGTGGGTGACGACGGGGACGCCGAGCACCGCCCCAAGCAGCGCCCCGGCGTGTTCACCCTCTTCGCTCACCACGAGCTCCGGACGCCACCGGTCCAGCGACCCGAGCACGTCACGGGTAAACGCCGGCACCCACACTGATGTGAACTCCCGGATCGACCGCTCTTCGGGGGTCAAAGCCGCGGTGGCGGCGACCATCTCGGCCTCGGACGGCCCGGCGGGAAGGAGGGTGAAACCACACGCCTCGACCCATCGCCCGAAGCTGGGATCGGTGGCGACTCGCAGGTCGTGTCCGGCGCGTTGCATGGCAAGTGCGAGTGGCGCAACGGGATGAAAGTGTCCCTTCCCCGGGAAGGTCGTGACCAGTACGCGCAATTCGGGCCGACCATAGGCGGCGGGCTCATCCGCCAGAGGCGTGTCGGGAGATCAGTGCGGCCAGCTCGACGGGGTGTGACCAGTGGGGTCCGTGGGCGCCGGGACTGGCCACCACGGAGGTAGCGAGGCGCTCCGCCAGCCAGGTCGCGGCCTCGCCGAAGAGGGGGACTGCCTGGTCCTCCCCGACCAGGAGCCGCACATGCACACCAAGCGACCGGAGGGCGCCCTCGTCGGGGCGGTAGGCCTGGAACCCGGGTAGCTCGATCGAGAAGACCGTCGCCGCGTTGGCGTCCATGCGAGCGCGAAGAGCGGGATCGATCTGGTCGACGAGGTGATCGCCGTAGGCGAAGCGGAGAAAGGCGTCAAGCGCCCCGACCGGTCCACCGCGTTCCATGCCGGCGCCGATGAGCTCGCCGAGCATGCGACCGACCGGCTCGGGGTCGGCCAGCACGGAGAGCAATGGCATCTCGTGGAGGAGCGCCATGGAAACGCTCTGGGGATGGCGCAGCGCGAGCTCCAGGGCGATCATCGCCCCGTTACTGGTCCCGTACACCACCGCCGGATCGCTGGTGATCCGCCGGAGCAAGGCGGCGGCGTCGTCGGCCTGCTCGGCCACCGTGGTCGCCGTCCACCCATGCGGACGGGGGCTGCGCGACGTCCCCCGGCGGTCGTAGGTGACAACCGTGTAGCCGTTGAGGGCGGCGGCCAGCGCATCGAACTGCCCACCGTCCCCTGGCACCGGCGGCACGAGCAGGACGACCGGCCCGGCGCCGCGCACCTCGTGGTAGAGCTCGAGATCCCCGGTCATGCCGGCGTCCCCGGGACGTCGACGGTCATCGCCGACAGCGCGGGGCCGGCGCCGGGCGGGAAGCCGAAGACCGGGCCGATGGCGAAGTTGACGACGAAGAGCGTCCGCCGGTCTCTCCTGCCTTGGCCGAAGGCGACGTCGGAGGGGGAGTCGAGCCCGTCGGCGGCGGTGGCCAGCGTCGTGAGCGTCGCACCACCGGGCGAGACCTGCACCACCGTGTTCTGGCCGTTCACGGCGACGTACAGACTCCCACGGGTGTCGAGGGTGAGCCCGTCGGCGCCGATGAGCGCCGGTCCTTGGGCGAGGACGGAGAGGGTGCCGGGGCTGGCGTCGCGCTTGACGGGCACCCGGATCAAGGAACCCTTCTCGGTGTTGGTGACGAAGAGCGTGCCGTCGCGGAAAGCGATCCCGTTTGCGCCCAGCGGCACCGGCGGTGGGGCGCTGTTGTCGCCCTCCAACAGCGGGTGTTGCAGCCACCGCTCGGCGATGCCCTTCGCCGGGATGCGCCAGATCGCCCCACCGACACTGTCGGTGACGAACAGGTTGCCCCGGCGATCGAAGAGAAGCCCGTTGGGCAGCCCGATGGCCTCCGTCCCCGGGAGGCGCTCGGTCGTCCCGCCCCGGCCGACGCGGTAGATACCGTTGGTGGCCGGGTCGAAGGTGGACAGGGCCACGTAGACATCGTCGCGGGGGCCCAAGGCCAGTCCGAGTGCGCCGAAGCCAGATCCCACCGGCAGCGTGGCGACGACCCGCTGACCACCGTTGGGTGCTATTGCTCGGATCTGACCGAGCGGGGCGAGGCTGACGTAGATGGTCCCCCTGCGGTCGACGACGACCGACTCCGGCAGCTCGCCGGCGGATGCGTCGAAGTTGAGCACCCGCCCGACGTGAGAGGTGGCAACGGCCGGGTGACCGAGGCCCACGAGCGCGGCCACCGCGACGAGCGCGGCCACCAACCACTGGATCTCGTGCCGCCCTGGCGCGAGGACACGATGCCGTCGCCGATGGCCCCGGGGGATCGAATGCTCGACGAAGCCACGTTCGACGATGCCGGATTGGGCCAGGATCGCAACGGCACTAGTCGACGGTGCCCACGTCCCGGTCGATGTTCCGTCGGCCGTTTCCATGTGGGCCTCCCTTTCTGGTGCCCCGGGTGGGCCACTGGACCTACTGGACCACCGTTCTGACCCCCGATCGAGGCCCCTCCTGGTTATCGATCGAGAAGCTCCACTTATGATTCCAGGGTGGAGTTGCGGCACTTGAGGGCCTTTGTCGCCGTGGCCGAGGAACTGCACTTCGGCAGGGCCGCTCGCCGTCTCTACATCGCGCAGCCGGCCGTGAGCCAGCTCGTGCGCGGCCTGGAAGCCGAGCTCGGGGTCGCCCTGTTCGATCGGACGAGCCGGCGCGTCTCGCTGACCTGGGCGGGTCACGTCCTGCTCGACGAGGCGCGCGACCTGCTCGCACGCCAGACGCGGCTGGGCGAGCGCATGGAGCGAGTGCGCAAAGGGGAGACCGGCGAGATCGGTCTCAGCACGATTGCCGCCCTGCCACCGGATCTGATC
>DASZOE010000088.1:0-5546 GCA_035550945.1 Acidimicrobiales bacterium | reverse complement strand
ACCCTACGACCGGCAGATCCTCCTGGGAAGCGCTTGTTCAACGCAGTCCTAGGGGGCACGTGTAACGCCGCGGGCCGGGCGGGGACGATAGGCGGGGTGCCGTCGAGGGTGCGCCCCGTCGGCGAGGAGGAGGGACGCCGTGGTGCTGACGGAGAAGCAGATGGAGATGTCCCGGCAGAGCAGCTGGAACTTCTCCGACCTCCGGGCCCTGTTCATCAGCTGCACGTTGAAGCGATCGCCCGAGGTGTCCAACACCGAGGGCCTGGCCGCCATCTCCATGGAGATCATGCGCACCAACGGCGTCGCGGTCGACCTCGTTCGGGCCGTCGACCTCGACCTCGCCACCGGCGTGTGGCCCGACATGACCGAGCACGGGTGGCCGCACGACGACTGGCCCACCCTCTTCGAGCAGGTGATGGCCTCCGACATCCTCGTCCTGTGCACCCCTATCTGGCTGGGCGAGAAGTCCTCGGTGTGCACCCACGTCATCGAGCGCCTGTACGGCAACTCGTCCCTGCTCAACGAGGCCGGGCAGTACGCCTATTACGGGCGGGTCGGGGGCTGCCTGGTCACCGGCAACGAGGACGGCATCAAGCACTGCGCCATGAGCGTCCTCTACTCCCTCCAGCACCTGGGGTACGTGGTGCCGCCCCAGGCCGACGCCGGGTGGATCGGTGAAGCGGGGCCCGGCCCCTCCTACCTCGATCCGGGATCGGGCGGCCCCGAGAACGACTTCACCAACCGGAACACCACGTTCATGACGTGGAACCTCCTGCACCTGGCCCGCATGCTCAAGGACGCCGGCGGCATCCCCGCCCACGGGAACCAGCGCGCCGAGTGGGACGCGGGCTGCCGCTTCGACTTCCCCAATCCCGAGCACCGCTGAGCAGAGACGCCACCGGGCCTACCCGGCCATCACACAGGTCTCGGCCTCCCGCGTCCCTCCCATCCCGCACGTCGGGCCGCTCGTTGGCCACACTGGTGGTGCACCGCCGTGCCACCAGGGAGCCTGCATGAACCGCAAGGAACTCGTCAGCGCTGTCGCCGCCCACACCGGCCTCGAGTCCCGTGACGTGGACAAGGCGCTCAGGGGACTGACAGAGGTCATCGAAGCGGTGGCCGCCAAAGGGGAACAGGTCACCATCAGTGGCTTCGCCAAGTTCGCCCGCGTCGACCGTCCGGCGCGCATGGCCCGCAATCCGGCGACGGGGGAGCCGGTCAAGGTGAAGGCCTCCAAGAAAGCCAAGATCACCCCGCTCAAGGGGTTCAAGGATGCCGTGATGAGCCGCTCAGCGGCGCCGAAGCTGGCCAAGGGGGTATGGCCGCCAGCCCCGGCGAAGGCAGTGCCGGCCAAGAAGCGCCGCGGGGTCTCGTCCCCCACGACGACGTCACCCTCCAAGGTGAGCGCAGCCAGGACCCCGGCCAGGCGAGCCGCCACCGACACTCCGGCGGCTGCGAAGGCGGCCAGGCCACGGGCAGCCAAGAAGACCGCAAGGAAGCGATCGTAGGCAACGGCGACGGGCGCAGCGGCGGGAGCACGAGCGGCTCACCAGGGCGGATCACCCCGCCGGTGCTCGTCTCGCAGCGCTGTTGGGCCCAGAGATCACACCGTTGCGGCCCGTCGAAGGTGAGCCGAGGCCCGGCGCTCCATCGCCAGGTACAGCGCGACGTTGAGCACGAGCGCCACCACGAGCGCTACCGCGTAGGCCGGGCTCTCCCACCCGTCGCGGAACTCGCCGCGGGCCCGCAGGGCGGCGACGCCGATGAGGGCGAGGCCGAGGGTGGCGGTCTGCTGGGTGACGCGGAAGCTGCTCCACCGGTCCTCGAACAGGAAGCACAGCCATGTCACGGCCGGGAAGGCGATGAAGGCGCTCAGCGAGCGGGCCGTGTCGGCCTGGAGCTCCCACGGCCAGGACTCCTCGAAGGTGGCCGGCGAGAGGAACATGACGAGGGCGACGGCGAGCTGAAGGGCGCCGCCGACCCCGACCGCGACCCGGATGCCCCGGGGGACGCGCACGTCGGCTGGGCCAGGTCCCGGGTCGGTGCGCCGGTTCCTCCACCACAGCACCGGGAGCAGCGGCGGCGTCGAGGCGTAGAGCCCGAGCCACGCCCAGAACGAGACGTGGTCGTGGTTGAAGCCGTCCCAGTGCAGGATCGTGGTGAGCATCAGCAGCGACGCGAACACGATGGTGGCCAAGAAGCCCACGGCCACCCGGTGCCATTCCCGCGCCGCCGCCACCCGGGTGAAGAACCAGGCGCCCGAGACGTAGCCCGCGCCCATGATCATGGCCGACATCTCCGGGCAGACCATCCAGCTCCACAGGCGCATGGTGCTCCCCGGGAACAGGAACAGGATCACGAAGGCGGCGACCAAGATCGGCACGATGAGCCGAGCCGTCCATCGCGTCGGGGCCAACAGCCGGTCGTCCCGCCGCTCGACAGGCGGATCGGTCTCGGGGGGCAGGAGGAGAGTCGTCACGCCCTGACCGTCCCCGGCGACGAGGGCGCGTTACAGCGGTGGGGCTAGGCGAGGAGAACGCGGCCCTCGCCCTGGGTCACGGTCCCCAGGTTCACCGACTCCACACCGCACGAGCGCAGCTCGTCGTGGGCGGCGAACACGTCCCCGGGCCGAAGGACGACGACCATCCCGATCCCGAGGTTGAACACCCGGGCCATCTCCTCGTCGGCCACGTCGCCGGCGCGCTGGACCTCGGTGAAGATCCGCGGCACCTCCCACGACCCCCGCTCGATCACCGCGTCGCACCCCCTGGGCAGGACCCGGGAGAGGTTGCCGGCCAGGCCGCCGCCGGTGATGTGGGCGACGGCGCCGACCTCGACGGCCCGGCACAGGGCCACGACAGCCGGGGCGTAGATCACCGAAGGTCGCAGCAGCTCGTCGGCCAGGGAGTGGTGGGCCCCCTTCCAGGCCGGACCCTCCAGGGGGCGTCCGGCCAGCTCGAGCAGCACCCGGCGGGCGAGCGAGTAGCCGTTGCAGCGCAGGCCGGGGGACGCGATCCCGACCCGCCGGTCGCCGGGACGGACGCGATCGCCGGTGAGGAGCCGGTCGCGCTCGACCACGCCGACCGCGAAGCCGGCCAGGTCGAAGTGGCCGGGCGGCATGATCCCCGCATGCTCGGCCATCTCCCCGGCGATGAGCGCGCAGCCCGCCTGCTGGCAGCCTTCGGCCACGCCCCCCACGAGCTGCTCCATCTGGTCGGGGTCGAGGCGGCCCACGGCCACGTAGTCGAGGAAGAACAGGGGCTCGGCCCCCGACGTCACCACGTCGTCGACACACATGGCGACCAGGTCGATGCCGATGGTGTCGAAGCGGCCCGTCTGCCAGGCGACCGCCGACTTGGTGCCGACGCCGTCGGTGGAGGAGACGAGCACGGGCTGGCGCCAGCGGGTGGGGTCGAAGGCGAACAGCCCGCCGAACCCACCGACGTCGCCCACCACCTCGGGCCGGAACGTGGCTCGCATGCGCTGCTTGATGCGCTCGACGGCCAGCTCGCCGGCGGCGATGTCGACGCCGGCGTCCTCGTACGTCTCACCCACAGGGATGGACGAGATCGACCTCGGGGACGTCGAACTCGGTGCGCCCCTCCCCGGGCACGGCCACCGGGTAGTTGCCGGTGAGGCAGGCCGTGCAGAACCCCGACCCGGCGGCGCCGGTGGCGGTGATGAGCCGGTCGAGGTCGAGGTACGCCAGCGTGTCGCAGCCGAGGTAGTCCCGGACCTCGGGGACGGTGAGGTCGGCGGCCAGCAGCTCGGCGCGCGTTCCCGTGTCCATCCCGAAGTAGCAGGGCCAGCGGTAGGGCGGGGACGAGATGCGCAGATGGATCTCGGCCGCTCCCGCCTCCCGGAGCATGGCGATCATGGCCCTGGTGGTGGTGCCCCGCACGATGGAGTCGTCGACGACGACCAGGCGCTTCCCCGCGATGTTGTCGCGGATCGGGTTGAGCTTCATGCGCACGCCCTGGCTGCGCTTGTCCTGGCTGGGGACGATGAACGTGCGCCCGATGTAGCGGTTCTTGACCAGCCCCTGGCCGAAGGGGATGCCGCTGCGGCGGGCGTAGCCCTCGGACGCGGGGATGCCCGACTCGGGCACCGGCATCACCATGGCCTCCCGTCCCGGCGAGCCGTCGACGGCGGAGGGGTCGGGCGGCAGCGGAGCCTGGTCGGCGAGGAGCTCGCCCATGCGCTGGCGGGCGCTGTGCACGGTCTGCCCGTAGAGACGGCTGTCGGGGCGGGCGAAGTACACGAACTCGAAGAGGCAGAGCTTCGGGTCCCGCCGGTCCTCGGGGAACGGCTTGTGGGAGCGGGTGCCGCCGGCGTCGACCACGACCATCTCCCCGGGCTCCAGCTCGCGCACGAAGTGGGCCCCCACGATGTCGAGGGCGGTGGTCTCCGAAGCCAGGACCCAGCCGCTGTCCAGGCGGCCGAGGCACAGGGGCCGGAACCCGTTGGGGTCGCGCACGCCGATCACGTGGGCCTCGTCCATCAGCACGAACGAGAAGGCCCCCTGCAGCTTGGGCAGCACCTCGAGGAGGGCCCGCTCGAGGTCGCGCCCGTCGCTGCGCGCCCCCGCCCCGCCGGCCAGGATCACCTGCTGCAGCAGCTCGGCGACGACCTCGCTGTCGCTCTGGGCCATGCCGGGCAGCACGCCCGTCTCGGCCGCGAGCTCCTCGGCGTTCACCAGGTTGCCGTTGTGACCCAGGGCGAACTGGGCGTCACCCGTGCTCCGGAAGATGGGCTGCGCGTTGCGCCAGGTGCTGGCGCCGGTGGTGGAGTAGCGGGTGTGGCCGAGGGCGAGGTGACCCACGAGGGGCGCCAGGTTGCGCTCGTTGAAGACGTTGGTGACGAGGCCCATCTCCTTGACGACGGTGATGGTCTCGCCGTCGCTGACCGCCATCCCGGCCGACTCCTGGCCGCGGTGCTGCAGCGCGTAGAGGCCCTTGTAGGTGAGGTGGGCGACGGGCTGGCCCGGGGCGTAGACACCGAAGACCCCGCAGGCCTCCCGAGGCCGGTCGTCGTCGAGCGACGTCGGGAGCGGCTCCACGGATCCAGTGTCGCACAGCGACCCCCCGTCCCCGGTTGTCCCCTCCGTCATTCTCCGACGGCGCCGGGGAGGGCGCGGCGCCAGGCGGACGTGGCGTCGACCACGTCGAGGTCGACGAGCCCGTCGACCACCAGGCGGTCGCCACCGGCCCGGCCCAGGCTCGCCACCGGGACCCCGGCGGCCGCGGCCCGCTCGGCGACCTCGGCGACGCGGTCGGGGACGCCGCAGGCCACGACCCGCGACGGCGTCTCCGAGAAGAGGGCGGCGTGGCCGCCGATCCCGGAAAGGTGGGCGCCGACACCCGAGCGCACCACCATCTCGGCCACGGCGAGGGCCAGGCCCCCGTCGGCCACGTCGTGGACGCCCGCCAGCAGGCCGGCGTTCACCAGGTCGCGGACGAGGGCGGCGGCGGCCGCGTGGGCCGCGGCGTCGAGGTCGGGGAGCCGGCCGCCGACGTGGTCGTGGGCCGTCCACGCCCACCGTGAAC
>DASZOE010000087.1:0-2570 GCA_035550945.1 Acidimicrobiales bacterium | reverse complement strand
CGCCACCCTGGTGTCCCCCAGGGCCCGGGCGTCGCGCACGTGGACGAACAGGCGCTCGACGGCGTTGGCCGAGGTGAACACCACCCAGTCGAACTCCCGGACCCTGGCCGCGGCGGAGGCCAGGGCGGCACCGCCGTCGGCCGCCTCGACGATCTCGATGGTGGGCACCAGCACGACCTCGGCCCCGGCCCGTCGCAGGCGGTCGGCCAGCCCCGACGCCTGCTGGCGGGGACGGGTGACGACCACGCGCCGGCCGAGCAGCGGCCGGTCCTCGAACCACCGCAGGTCCAGGGCGGCCACCTTCCCGATGACGAGCGTCACCGGCGGCTCCAGCTCCACGGCGTGGAGGCCGCCCAGGGTGACGCGTACCGTCCGCTGGCCGGACCGGGTCCCCCATCGCACCGCGGCCACGGGGGTGTCGGGCGACAGTCCGCCGGCGACGAGGCGGCTCGCGATCTCGGCCCGGTGGGCGACGCCCATGAGCACGACGATCGTGCCGCCGGCCCGGGCCAGGGCGTCCCAGTCGACGGCGGTGTCGGCCGCGTGCCGGCTGTGGCCGGTGACGACGGTGAACGACGTCGACAGCCCGCGGTGGGTGACCGGGATCCCGGCATAGGCGGGGACGGCGACGGCCGACGTGATCCCGGGGACGACCTCGAAGGGGACGCCCGCGTCCCGCAGGGCCTCGGCCTCCTCGCCGCCCCGACCGAAGACGAACGGGTCGCCGCCCTTGAGCCGGACGACCTCCTCCCCCGCCCGACCGCGGGCCACGAGCAGGGCATTGATGTCCGCCTGGGGAACGGGCGCCCCGGGGGACTTGCCAACGTCGATGCGGTCGGCGGTGACCGGCGCCAGGTCGAGCAGGGAGGTCTCGGCCAGTCGGTCGTGGACGACGGCGTCCGCCCTGGCCAGCACCTCGGCCCCCCGGACGGTGAGCAGTCCCGGGTCGCCCGGGCCCGCGCCGACCAGGTAGACGGTCACGGCAGGACGGCCGGTGGAGCGGCGCTCATCTCGGGTGGGGCGACGACGTCGGGCGACGCCTCGTCGAGGAGCATGAGCCCGCCCGCCCGTTCGAGCATCTGCCGGGCCAGCTCGCGGCCCACCTCGCGGGGATCGGAGCCCCGGTGCTGGCGGCGGACCAGCAGGCGCCCGTCCCCGGACGCGAGCATGGCCGTGAGACGGATCGTGCCGTCGGCCGAGACCGTGGCGTAGGCCCCGACCGGACGGTCGCAGCCGCCCCCCAGCTCTCCCAGCCACGCCCGCTCGGCGTCGAGGGCCGCGTGGGAGGCTCCGTGGTCGGACTCGGCCAGGAAGGCCCGCACCCGCTCGTCGTCGGCGCGGCACTCCACGGCGAGCGCGCCCTGGCCCACCTGGGGAACGAGGAGGTTCACGTCGAGGATGTCGTCGGCCACGCCCGTCCTTCCCAGCCGGCGCAGGGCGGCGTAGGCGACGACGATGGCGTCGAAGTCGCCGGCCTTGTCGAGGCGGGTCTCGATGTTCCCGCGGAGCCCGCCGAAGGTGAGGTCCGATCGCAGCCACGAGAGCTGCGCCCGGCGCCGCACCGCCCCTGTGCCCACCCGGCCCCCGACGGGAAGGGTCTCGAGGGTGGCTCCCACGAGGGCGTCCCGGGCGTCCTCCCGCTCGGGAACGGCGGCGATGACCAGCTCTTCGAGCGTGTCCGAGGGGAGGTCCTTGGCCGAGTGGACGGCGATGTCGGCCCGGCCCTCGAGGACGGCGTTCTGCACCTCCCGGACGAAGGCGCCCCTGTCCCCGAGCTCCCAGATCGGCGTGTCCGGACGGCGGTCGGCCGACGTCTCCACGAGCACCGGCTCGACCTCGACGCCCAGGAGGGCGGCCACCAGATCGGTCTGCGTGCGGGCCAGCGTGCTGCGGCGGGTGGCGGCCCGCAACGCCGGAGCCATCAGCGCGGCTCGGCGTGAGCGAAGGCGAATCTCACAGGTCGAAGAGCTCTCGCAGGGCCCCGGAGAGGCGTTCGCCGCGGGGGGAGCCGCCGGCGTCCTTGAGGCGGACGGTCGGCTCGTGCAGGAGCTTGGCGACGATGCCCCGCGTGACCGCCTCCAGCGCCTCCTGCTGGCGGCGGTCGAGCCCGGCCAGCCGGGTCCGGAGGCGCTCCAGCTCGGCGACCCGCACCGCCTCGGCCCGCTCCCGCAGGGCGGTGACCGTGGGCGCGACCTCCCGGGCCGCCATGTCGGCGGTGTAGCGGGCCAGCTCCTCGGCCACCACGGCCCGCACCTTCACCATCTCACTGCGCCGGCCGTCGATGCCGGCGTCGACGAAGGCCCGGAGGTCGGCCAGGTCGAGCAGGACCACGCCCGGCAGGGCCGCGACCGCGGGATCGATGTTGCGGGGCATGCCCAGGTCGACGACGTACAGGGGGCGTTCCTTGCGCCCGACGAGCGCCGCGGCCAGGTCGGCCTCCTCGACGACCACGCCCGGGGCTCCGGTCGACGACAGGAGCAGGTCGGCGTCGACCAGCACGGAAGGCAGCTCCTCGAACGGCACCGCCCGGCCGCCCACCCGCTCGGCGAGCGCGACCGCCCTCTCTGCGG
>DASZOE010000086.1:0-4602 GCA_035550945.1 Acidimicrobiales bacterium | reverse complement strand
GGCGACCGCCGACGCCGGGCAGCCGCATCGAGCAGTGGCTGCCGCTGACCCCCCGGAGCCACTACTACCACGCCAGCTACTCGGAGGTGTGGAGTCAGGTCGCCTCCGGCCAGGCCTTCCCCGACGCCTGCCGCTGCGACGAGTACATCGACAACGGGGCCGGCCTCAGCTGGGAGCTGACCGTCCCCGCCGGCGGCTCCGTCACCGTGTCCCATCTGACGACGTTCTCGCCGGAGGGCAACCTGCCGCTCACGCTGGCCAAGACGGCCGACCAGGCCTCGGTCGCCGCCGGCGCGGCGGACGGCTACACGATCACGGTCAGCAACGCCACCCCTGCGCCAGCGACCCTGAGCTCGATCACCGACGAGCTCCCGGCCGGCTTCGCCTACGTCGCCGGCTCGACCACCGGCCTGACCACCTCCGATCCGACGGTCTCGGGCCAGACGCTGACCTGGGCGGGTCCGCTCACGGTGCCGGCGGCCACGTCTTCCGCCCCGGGCACGGCCACCCTCCACTTCGGTGTCACCGTCTCCAGCACCCCGGGCACCTACACGAACCGGGCGACCGCCGACGCCAGCGGCCTGACCGTCGTCCCCACCGGTGACACCGCGCCGATCACGGTCGGGGGCGGGGGGACGGCCACGACCTCGACGAGCGTCCCCGGGGGAGTGACCACCACGACCTCGACGAGCGTGCCCGGCGGGGCGACGACCACGACCACCCAGGCGCCGGCGACCACGACGACGACCGTCCCCGGTGCCGCGACGACGACGACCCTCCACGACGGCGGGTTCCACCAGGACGGCGGGAAGCCCACGAGCGGGGGGCCGCTCACCCGCACGGGAACCGACGCCGGCCGGCTCCTGGTGCTGGGGGGGCTGAGCCTGTTGGCGGGAGGGGCGCTCGTGCTCTCGGGCAACGAGCGGGCCCTGCGCCGGGCCATCCGCCGTCGGCCCTGGTAGGCCCTCCGCCGGGTTAGCCTGGATCCTCCCGCCGCCCTAGCCCAACTGGCAGAGGCACGGGCCTCAAAATCCCGACAGTGTGGGTTCGAATCCCACGGGCGGCACCATTGTTGTGTCGCGAGACATCCCGGACAAAGCTAGGTTCCGCCCCGCGGCTGGTAGTCCTCTTGGGGTCGATCGTGAGGTGGCGCAGGAGTTCGCCGTCCTCGGTGACGACCCGCACGTCGAGGTCGGCGACCAGTAGCAGCACCCTCGTTCCCGCGTGGGCCCTGCCGACGCCGATGTGGATGAGCTTGCTGCGGTAGCGCAGGGTCACGCAGCCGGTCTTGTCGATGCGGTCCCGCCGCATCCGGTGGTGGCCCTCGGCGGCGGCCGGGACCGGCTTGGGCACCGCCTTCGTTCGAGCGGCGAAGACTTCGGCGGGGTGCGCCTCCCTAGAGCGCGGTGGGGTCGGACGGCGTTGTAATAGGCCCGGAAGCGGTCGAGCTGGGCCTGCAGCTCCGCCACCGTGGCCGCCTTGGGCTGGCGGGCCAGGTGCTTCTTCAGCGTCTGGTGGAAGCGTTCGACCTTTCCGCAGGTCTGGGGGTGGTAGGGCCTGGAGTGTTTGTAGGTCACGCCCAGGCGGGCCAGCTCGTTCTCCAGGGCGCAGCGGCCGTGGCGGCCCTCGGCGGTGAAGATGGCGCCGTTGTCGGTGAGCAACGAGGCGGGAATGCCCTGCTCAGCGGCCCCTTGGTGGAACGTGTCGACCACGTCGGCGGCCTTGGTCGTCACGAAGGCCCGGGAGGCGACCAGGAACCGGGAGTGGTCGTCGAGCATGTTCAGGATCTCCACGTCGTCGCCGTCGGCGAGGGCCCAGTGGGTGGTGTCGGCCTGCCGGAGCTCGTTGGGAAGCTCGGCCTGAAAGCGCTTCCACGAGCTGCGGGGACGCTTGTGAGGCTGGGGAACCACGAAGCCCCGCCGGGACAGGACCCGCCAGATCGTCGCCACCGATGGGACCGACTTCTTCGGCCTCCGGTGGCGGCGCCGCAGGTGGTAGTGGATGGTGGCCGCGCCGGCGCCGAGCCCGTCCTCGGCCAAGGACTTGCGGAGAGCGACGATCTCCTCCTCCAGTGCGGCCGGCACGCGAGCCGGCGAGGAGTTGGGACGCCTCGAGCCAGGCTTCAGCCCCTCATCACCGCCGGCCCGATACCGGGCCAGCAGCTCGTAGAGCCAGCTGCGGGAGACGCCGTGGTCGGCGGCCACCTCCGCCACACTGCGGCCCTCGACCAACACAGCCTTGACGACGTAGCCAGCGAGATCCATGCGCACACCTCATCGTGGTGTCCGCTATGTCTCGCGACAGGTGTCCGGGATGTCCTGAACTCAGACACCACGGGCGGCACCACGGGCGGCACCACCCACCACCACGGGTGGCACGGCACCTTGAGCGCAAAGGTGCATGTCGGAGCGTTCCCGCCGTGCGTGGAAGGCGACGAGGTGACGGCCGTGGTCACGAGTTGGTCACGAGAGGAACGCGATGGCTGAAGACACGTGGTACTCGGGAGCGCTTCCGATCCTCGAGTCCGTGGCGACCGTCGAGGGCACTGACGACGCGAAGATCCTGTCGCTGGTCGACGTAGCTGACTGGATCGACGACATGCCCCCGGGCGTGCTGGTCGAGGTGGAGCGGCTCCCGCTCCAGCTGGACCTGGGGTAGCGACACCTCCGATGCGGGGGTACACCTATTCCGCGTCCCCCGGTACAGCATGGCTGACCTGCGGCGAGGCGTTTCGCCGATCCCTCCTGGACGGCTGCGCCGTCCACCAGCGCCGCCACCGCCGTGGCCGCGTCAGAGTCGCCGCCTCCGGGATCAGGTGGCGGTACTTGTCGTAGGTGACGCTCACCGAGGCGTGACCGAGGCGCTTCGAAATGACGATCGTGCGCACGTAGCGAACCGTTCGAGGCGAGAGCCTCCGCCGCCACCGCGGAGCCCGGTGGCAGCAAGCGGGCATAGAGACATCCAGGTCGGCGGCACTGAGGGAAGAAAGATGAAGCCCGCCCCAGGTGCGGAACCACGCCGACCGAGGGTTTCCTGCTGAGTCCGCGGAGGGCCCGGTACGCCGGACGCCCCGTGCAAGAGTCGCTTGGAAAAACCGTTCCCTCTACCGGCTCTCGCGGGGCGCGGCGGGGCGTTCCTCGTGCGGGGAGCACGACTCTTGGCTCGATGATCCCACCTGCGCCCCCCGATATCGCGGTGCCCCTCTTGGGGTCCGGACAGGGCAGGTGCACGGAAGAGCGTGTGACAAGATGGCTCGGCGGTGGTCGAGGCGCCGCGTCCCGCGAATGGCGTTGGCGCCTCCCACCCCTTCGCTCCGTGGCCGACTGGGCGTGCACAAGAAGGCTGAGCGGCTCTAGAGTGGCGCCCTCAATCGCGGTGAGGAGCGAGTTGATGCGCAAGGCCCTGGTGGCGGCGATATCAGTGGCGATCTTCCTGGGCGCCGCGCAGCCAGCGTCCGCCCAGACGCTCGAACCGGCGAGGGCGAGCGGCGCCACCGCCTACGGGATCACCGCGACGGGGCTGCTTCCGATCAGCCCGACGCCGGTCGTCACCGTCGCCCAGCCGCCGGACACCGGCCAGGTCCTCAACGGCAACTTCAAGGGCACCATCCCGCTCGACCTCGGCGGCATCGCCGTGAACGCCACCATCAACGCGGTGGGCGAGGCGGCGCGCGACCCGCGGCTGCCCTCCACCCTCGACGGCAACCCCGATAACACGAGCGCCCGCGGTTTCGCCCGCACCGAGGGTCTCTCCCTCCTTGGGGAGAACACGCTGCTCGCCGCGCTCGGCCTGCCCCTCGACGCGCCGGCCCTCCTCACCGCCAGCGCGGTCGAGGCGGAGGCCGTCGCCACGTGTGTGAACGGCGCTCCCGTCTTCAGCACCGACAGCCGCGTCATCGGGCTCGAGGTGCTCGAGCTCGACCTCGGCGCCATCCTCGACCCGCTCCTGAGCCAGCTCCTCGACACCCTGAACCTGCCGGGCATTCTGGAGATCCACCAGAACGAGGCCGGCCTCCTTCCCGATCGAAGCGGCGTGTTCGTCAATGCCCTCCGCATCAGCGTCCTGGGCACGCTCGAGGAGATCGTCGTCGGCCATGCCGAGGCCACCATGCCCGCCGACTGCCGCGTCCCGCCGGCGGCACCACCCACCACCGCTCCGGGCGGCGCACTGGCGGCGACCGGGAGCGAGTTGCCGACCCTGCCGCTCGGTCTCGCATTTGTCGGCTTCGCGGTCATCCTGAGCCGCATCGCCAGACGAGCGCGCCACACCGTCGTCCAGTGATCCGCTCGGTCCACCAGCGGTAGCGACAGTTCTCAGAGGCCGTCTCCGAAGCTTCCTGCCCCCGTCCGGGGTACGGGTCCTCGCCGCGGACCCCGTCCTCGACACCGTCGGACGGTCACGACGGACGCCTTGCGGCAGCGCGTTTTGCGTGAAGGTGGGGAGGCGCCGGGCTGTGTTCGCGGGACCACTCGGCGCCTCGACCACGTCGGGTGCTCCGGGCGGCGACGATGCCCCGGAGCTGTGAACGTTGTCGCGCTCACTAGCTCGCCTTCAGACCGCGGGCTCCACCGCGTCAGTCAACAGGGCCACGGCGTCGAGGGG
>DASZOE010000085.1:0-6290 GCA_035550945.1 Acidimicrobiales bacterium | reverse complement strand
CGCCTACGCCGCTGACCACGCCGCCCTGGTCGACGCCTTCACCCGCCTGGCCGAGGCCACCGGCGAGGCCCGCTGGGTGGCCGAGGCCACGGCCACCGCCGACGCCATGCTGGAGCTCTTCTGGGACGACCGCAACGGCGGCCTGTTCACCACCGGCTCGGACGCCGAGCGCCTCATCACCCGGTCCAAGGACATCCTCGACAATGCCACCCCGTCGGCCAATGGGGCCGCCGCCGTCGCCCTCCACCGCCTGGGCGCGCTGGTCGGCGACGACCGCTACCGCGAGCGGGCGGAGGCGATCGTGGACCTGGTCTCCGATCCCCTCCGCCGCCACCCCGTCGCGTTCTGCCACCTGCTCGGGGCGGTCGAGCTGGCCTCGTCGCCGCCGTCCAGCAGCGGTGGCTGCCGAACGCCGTCCTCGCGTGGGGCGAGCCCTACCCGTCGCCGCTGTTCGAGGGCCGGCGCGACGGCCTGGCCTACGTGTGCCGCAACTACGCGTGCCAGGCCCCGGTGGACCGGGTCGAGGAGCTGCTCGCCCAGCTCGCCGCCTAGGGGGGCTCCCTCACCAGCGGCCGCGGTGCACCACATCCTCGAGCGGGCGGCGGCCGCGGCTGACGGACGGCGAGGGCTCGTCGGGCCGGACGTGGCCCACGGCGACCGCGCCGACGGGCGTCCAGCCCCCGGGGACGCCGAAGGCCCGCCGCAGCCCGTCGTGGTCGGCGACGCCGAAGAACAGGGCGCCCAGGCCGGCGTCGACCGCGGTGAGCAGCATGAGGAGGGCGGCGAAGCCGGCGTCGACGTGCCAGTAGGGAACGGGCCACTCGCCGTCGGCCAGGCCGGAGGCGGCCTTGTCGGGCTCGGCGTAGCGCCGGCGGTAGGCGCCCTCGTCGGCCAGCACGACGACGACCAGCGGCGCCCGCAGGACACCGGGCCAACGGGCGCGGGCCCGGCTCCCCTCCGGGGGCGGGCACGCGGCCCAGAAGCGACCCGTCTCCGCTGGGCCCTCGAGGACGAGGAACGCCCAGCCCTGGGTGAAGCCCGCGGAGGGGGCGCGCCCGCCGTTGGCGAGGATGCGCTCGACCGCCTCGGGCGCCAGCGGGCGGTCGTCGAAGTTGCGGACCATGCGCCGACGGCGGACGACGTCCTGGAACTCCATCGCCGAAGTTAACCATCCACCATTTCCGGGCCGGGTCCCGTCAGGATTGCGACATGCGCATCGAGCTGCCCTACCGGGTGGGCGTGGCCGGAGCGCAGTTGCGCATGCTGGTGCTGGCGGCCGACACCGGCGGTTGCGTCGGCGTCGACATGGAGTCGGGTGCCTTCGTGCGGGCCACGTTCCCGGGAGGCGCCGACGACCTTGCCCCCTTCGACGTGGCCGTCGGCGAGATCACGGAGCCGTCCGAGCCCGTCGACCAGTCCCGCCCGGAGTCGGTGGCGCTGGCCTCCCACCCGCGACGCACGGGCAGCCTCACGCCCCGCCGGGCCGAGCGGTGGCTCGGGCCGCTCCAACACCCGCGTCGCGGCGCCCTTCTGGGCTTGCCCGGGCGCGCCGTCCCGTACTGGACCCTGGCCGGCGACCGGCCGTCCCTCACGCTCGTGGAGCTGGCCGCCGGCCCCCAGGTGCGGCGCGGCCCGTTCGGGTACGAGTGCCGCTTCACCTGGCAGGGCGCCCGCCACCAGCTCCCGCTCCTCGACCGGAGGACCCTCGCCCGCCTCGACGAGGTGGGCTGGCCGCGGTACTCGGCCCGCGACCTCCAGCACGTCCTCGGCCACCGCGTCCGCCGACTCCTCGTCGTCCTCACCCCGCCCCGCCGGGGCTACTGCTACAAGGTCGTCGCCAGCCTCCTCCCCGGCGCCTAGGGGCCCTCGTCTCTCTTGCGTGATCGCCCACTGGCACCTCGCCAACCCCAGCTCCGCGAGGCGCGACGAGCTGCCGCCTGAGCGAAGTGGCCTACTCGACGAGGGCGGCCAGGGTCTCGGCCATGGCCCAACCGAAGGCCACGAGGGCGTCGCCCCGCTGGCGGTCGAGGGGCACGAAGAAGGCGACCACGTCGCGGTCGACGGCGTCGGGCGCCTCGGCCTCGTAGTCGAGGACGATGGGCGGCTCGCCCGTGCCCGCGAGCACCGAGGTGCGGTCGTTGATGCGGCTCTCGCCGCCGAAGCGCTTGGCCAGGCGGCGGGCCCACGCCCGCTCCTCGCCCGTGGCCTTGTGGCCGGGGCGGGGGACGATGTCCTCGAGGCCGGCGAAGGCGGCGAAGGCCGAAGGGTCGGCGAACCGGGTGCCCACGAGGACGTCCTCGTCGGGGAAGGCCAGCACCGCCCGGCGCAGCTGGTCGCCCACCAGGGCGGCGAGCACCTGGTCGCGATCGGGCGTGCGCTTCACCGACGCCAGGCCCACGAGCACGCTGGGCGTGCCGCCGATGCGCTCGAGGGTGCAGAACGAGAAGCCCAGGAGGCGGCCCTGGGAGCGGACCGCGGTGATCAGCACCCACTCCTCGCACTGCTTGGACAGCACGCCGACGTCGTACGGGGCGCCCGCCTCTGCACAGAGGTCGGCCATCTCCGACAGCTCGGCGTCGCTGAGAGCGGTGCAGTCCTTGGTGTCGACGTCGATGGGCATGGGCTCGTGCTCCACCAGTATCCCCGCAGCCTAGGTCACTAGTCCATTCGGTCCGAGCAGCACGCGCAACTCGGCGAACAGCCCGTTGCGGGAATCCACCCGGAACTCGTCGGGCAGACGCAGCACCGTCCGGTCGAAATGGACGAGCACGGGCGCCTCTCCGGGGTGGTCGCGGAGCACGGTCTTGAGCCGACCGAGAAGGGACTCGGTGACGCTGTGGGGGCTGAGCTTGATGCGTACCGGCGGGTGGCGGTCGGCGGACACCTCGGGGCGCTTGATCTCCAGGGCGATGATCTTGGGCGGCTCCTCCCGGAGGTCGAGGCGGCCCTTGACGCATACGATGGCGTCGTCGGCGAGGAGGGGCCCGTACTCGAGCATGGTGCGGGGAAAGACCATGACCTCGACCGCGGCCTCGAGGTCCTCGAGCGTGAAGACGGCCATGAGGTCGCCCCGCTTGGTGTACTTGCGCTGGAGCCCGGTGACGACGCCGCCCACCCACTTGGTCTCGCCGTCGCGCAGCTCGCGCAGATCGGAGAGGGTGCACTCGACGTGCCGGCGCAGCGAGCCCTCGACGCCGAGCAGCGGGTGGCTGCTCACGTACAGGCCGAGCATCTCCTTCTCGAAGGCCAGCCGGCGGGCGTCGTCGAACTCGACCGGCTCGATGGGAACCCGCTCGTCGTGCACGGGCCCGCCGCCGTCGACGGCGTCGCCGAAAAGGCTCATCACGCCCATCTCGCGCTCGCGGCGCCGGGCCAGGGTGCCGTCGATGATGCGCTCGAAGGCCTGGAGCAGGCCCTGGCGGGGGTGGGCCAGCGAGTCGAAGGCGCCCGCCTTGATCAGCGACTCGACCGACCGCTTGTTGAGGACCGCGGGGTCGACGCGCTGGCAGAAGTCGTAGAAGTCGGCAAGGGGGCCGCCCTCATCCCGCACGGCCACCATCAACGCGACCAGGCCCTCGCCGACGTTGCGCACGGCCGAGAGGCCGAAGCGGATCGTGCCGTCGAGCGCCGTGAAGTCGGAGGCCGACTCGTTGACGTCGGGGACGAGGACCTTGACGCCCAAGGCCCGGCACTCGGCCAGGTAGACCGCGCTCTTGTCCTTGTCGTCCTTGACCGACGTGAGCAGGGCGGCCAGGTACTCGACGGGGTGGTTGGCCTTCAGCCAGGCCGTCTGGTAGGCGACCATGCCGTAGGAGTAGGCGTGGGCCTTGGGGAAGGCGTAGTCGGCGAAGGGCTCGATGACGTCGAAGAGCTTCTGGCCCAGGTCGGCGCCGTAGCCCGTGCGCACGCAGCCGGCGACGAACTTCTCCCGTTCGGCGGCCATGAGGGCCCGGATCTTCTTCCCGCACGCCTTCCGCAGGTTGTCGGCCTCCTGCAGGGAGTAGCCGGCGAAGCGGGAGGCCACCCGCATCAGGCTCTCCTGGTAGATCATCAGCCCGTGGGTGTCGGCCAGCACCTCGGCCAGGTCGGGGTGCAGGCAGGTGACGGGCTTGCGGCCGTTCTTGCGGTCGGCGAAGTCGTTGTGCATGTTGGCCGCCATGGGCCCCGGCCGGTAGAGGGCCACCAGGGCTCCGATGTCGTCGAAGCACGTCGGCGCCAGTGACCGCATGAGGGCCCGCATGTTGGCGCCCTCCAGCTGGAAGACGCCGATGGAGTCGCCCCTGCGCAGCATCTCGAAGGTGCGCTCGTCGTCGAGGGGCACCCGGTCGATGTCGTGACGCTCCCCGGTGGACTGCTCGATGAGGTCGAGGGCCCGCTCGATGACGGTGAGGTTGCGCAAACCGAGGAAGTCCATCTTGAGCAGGCCCAGGTCGGCCACGCCGTGCATCTCGTACTGGGTGACGATGGGCGCGGATTCCGGGTCACCGCCCGCGTCGGGCTTGCGCTGGACGGGCAGGTACTCGGTGAGCGGCTCCCGCGTGATCACGACGGCGGCGGCGTGAATGCCGTCCTGGCGGCGCAGGCCCTCGAGCCCCCGCGCCACGTCGATCACCTTCTTGGCATCGGGGTCGGTGTCGGCCAGCATGCGCAGCTCGGCCGCCATCTTGTAGCCGTCCTCGTGGCCGGGGCGGGGCTCGAGGCAGGCGGCCAGCGGCGTGTCCCGGCCCATGACCAGAGGCGGCATGGCCTTGGCGATGCGGTCGCCCACCGCGTAGGGGTAGCCGAGCACCCGCGCCGCGTCGCGCACCGCGGCCCGGGCCTTGATGGTGGAGAAGGTGACGATCTGGGCCACGTGGTCGGAGCCGTAGCGCTCGGCCGCGTAGCGGATCATCTCGCCCCGGTAGCGCTCGTCGAAGTCCATGTCGATGTCGGGCATCTCCCGACGACCGGCGTTCAGGAAGCGCTCGAAGAGCAGGCCGTAGCGGATGGGGTCGAGGTCGACGATGCGCAGGCAGTAGGCGACGCAGCAGCCGGCGGCCGAGCCCCGCCCCGGCCCCACCCGGATGCCGACGTCGCGGGCGTGGCGGATGAGGTCCCAGACGACGAGGAAGTAGGCGGACAGGCCCATGCCCGAGATCACACCCAGCTCGGTCTCGAGGCGCTCGGCCACCTCGGCGGGGAGGGGGTCGCCGTAGCGGGCCACGGCGCCAGTCATGGTGAGGTGACGCAGGTAGGCGTCCTCCGCCTCTTCCTGGGTCGGGGCCTCGAAACCCTCGGGGAGCTCGAAGCGGGGGAGCTCGGGCTTTCCGAACTCGATCTCGACCGAGGCCCGCTCGGCCACGGCCAGGGTGTTGTCGCACGCCTCGGGCAGCTCGGCGAACAGGTGGCGCATCTCGGCCGCCGTCTTCAAATAGTGCTGGTCGCCCTCGAAGCGGAAGCGCTTGGGATCGTCGATGGACGCACCGGTCTGCACGCACAGGAGGGCGTCGTGGGCGACGGCGTCCTCGCGGTGGGTGTAGTGGCTGTCGTTGGTGGCCAGCAGGGGGGCGCCGATGCGGCGGGCGAGCTCGACCAGCTGGGGGTTCGTGCGCCGCTGGTCCTGGATGCCGTGGTCCTGCACCTCGACGTAGAGGCTTTGGCGCCCGAAGACGTCCTGCAGGCGGGCGGCGAGGCGGGTGGCCTCGGCCTCGTCACCCCGCAGGAGGGCCTGGCACACCACGCCGCCCAGGCACCCCGTGGTGGCGATGACGCCGTGGTGGTGGCGCTCGAGCAGCTCCCAGTCGACGCGGGGCTTGTACCAGTAGCCGCTGAGGTAGGCCTCGGACGCCAGCTCGAGAAGGTTCTTGTAGCCGGCGTTGCTCTCGGCCAGGAGGGTCAGGTGGTAGTAGAGCTTCTCGCCCTCGCCGCCCTCGCCGCCCGTCTCCGCCGCTCCGTTCCCCCACGGAGGCTGGCCCCGGCCCCGGCGCAGCGGGCGCTCGAGGCGGCTGCCCCCGGCCATGTAGGCCTCGATGCCGATGACGGGGACGACGCCCTGCTTGCGCGCCGCCCGGTAGAAGTCGAGGACGCCGTACATGTTCCCGTGGTCGGTGATGCCGACCGCGGGCTGGCCATCGGCGGCGGCGGCGGCGATGACCTCCTCCACCCGGGAGGCACCGTCGAGCATGGAGAACTCGGTGTGAGTGTGGAGGTGGGCGAAACTTGCCCCCACGCGCCGCTCCTGTGGAAGACCTGGAGGAGTTACAGCGCTGTGATTCTAGTTCGTCAGCGGAGGGGCCGCCATCTTCTCCGGT
>DASZOE010000084.1:0-1990 GCA_035550945.1 Acidimicrobiales bacterium | reverse complement strand
CGGCTCACCCGGCGCGAGCCCGGCGCCGCCGGCGGCCCCCCGCCGGGCACGCCGGCGCCCGCCGGGCCGCCCGTCACCCGCGGCGGACCGCCGTCCCCGGGCCCGGCGCCCGCCGGCGCGAACTCCTCGGTGACCAAGGTGAGGACGCGGTGGAGCAGACGTTCCCAGTCCGCCGCCCGGCGGAGCCCGACGGCCACGAAGTCGGGCCCCACCAGGACGTTGGCCACCTCGTCCACCTCGGCGAAGAGCCGGGTCGCGGACGCGTCGGCGGCGGCGCTGGCCGCCGACTCGTACCAGCGGCTCGGCCCGTCGTGGATGGGGCCGACCTGGAACCGGATGGTGCGGGGGTTCGGAGTGGCCTCCGGCACCACCGGCCCGTCGAAGGTGGCGGCCAGGAGATCGTTCCGGGGAGGCGGCGCGGCGGCCGGGACCGGAGGCCCGCCGTGGGCTCCGGAGACCCGCAGGCGGAAGCGGCCGCCGACCCAGCCGTACTCGAGAGTGAGCTCGGCGTCGAGCGTCCGGTGCCACTCGCCCTGCCCCGGACCCACGGCGGCGGCGAGGGCGTCGTCCTCCTCCGAGCCCCACGGCTCCCCCGAGAAGAAGCGCTTGAGCAGCGTCTTGGTGGGACCGAGGGCCTCGAAGGGGACGGTCATCAGGGCATCGGCCGTGAGGTGCTCGAAGGCGGCCCGGACCAGATTGCGCTCGACGACGAGGCGGCGGGCGGCATCCAGTTCTGTCCCGGCGGTCGCCACGCAGCGACGATACCGTCGAGGGCGCCGCGGCCGATCGGTGCGCGAAACGGGGGATCGAATGAAGAAGTGGAAGCTGGCCGAGGACGGCGTCATGCGGCTGATGCCGAGGCGCGGTCGGCAAGGGTCGACCTGGTTCGGCCGGGTGGGCGACGTCGTCCAGCAGCCGCCCGTCTGGGCCGGGCTCGCCGCCGCCCTCGCCCTGACCGGCGGTCGACAGGGCCGGCGGGCGGCCCTCCGGGGCAGCGTCTACTACGGGCTGGCCGCCGTCGTCGGCAACCTCGTCGTCAAGCCCGTGGTGCGGCGGAGCCGCCCGCCGGGATCAGGCGAGGAGAGGATCGGCCCGGTCACCTCCTCCTTCCCGTCCGGGCACGCGGCGACCGACCTGGCGTTCACGCTCGGCGCGGCGCTCGAGCTGCCGGCCCTGTTCGTCCCCTTGTCCGGCGCCACCCTGGCCGCCCACTGGTCGCTGGTCCGCAGCCGGGGCCACTACGCCAGCGACGTCCTGGCCGGAGGGACCCTCGCCGTCGCCGTCGCCCTCGCCATGTGGAAGCTCTGGCCGCGGCGACGCCACGGCGACGCGGACGGCGAGCGAGCCGGAGACGTCGGGCCTGGGATTTGACCGGTCCGATCGGGTCTACCCCGTCGGCGAAGGAGACTCCAGGATCGACTTCAGGCGGGCCAGGTCCTTGGCGTTCGCCCGCCGGATGGCCGCCGCCATGAACGGGGAGACCGCCTTCGAGAACCCGCTCGGGCGGCCGCGGTTGCGCAACGTCATGGTGGTGGCACCCGTCGCCGTGGGCGACCACGAGTAGGTGGTCTCCATCGGGAACGGCCCCTCGGACGTGCGCATCACCAGTCGGGCGCCGGGCTCGAACTCGACGACCTCGTAGGTGTACGACAGCGTGCGGCCGAGGAACCGGGCCTCGAAGAGGAGACGCGAGCCCACGGCCAGGGGCGGCGGGGTCCTCCACTCGACCGAGCGGATGTTGGCGTACCACTCGGGCGCGTTGTCCGGATCGGCGGCGTAGCCGGCCACCTCTTCGGCGGGCCGGTCGACGGCTATCTCGGTGACGACGTCGACCAACTGGGCTCCCCCCTTGTCGCCCCCGGGAGCCCGGTGCTCACCGGCTGACGGAGACGCAGCCGTCGGCGTCGGCGGTGGCGGGAGGCACCGGTACCCCGTTGATGGAGACGTCGACGACCTGGCCCGGCTCGTACCCGCACACGGGGCCGTACCG
>DASZOE010000083.1:0-3827 GCA_035550945.1 Acidimicrobiales bacterium | reverse complement strand
GCGTACGTGTAGTCGATCGGGACGTTGCGGCCGAAGCGGGACTCGGCCATCCCCATGGGCGGCGAATCGAGGTCGTTGTAGGTGCCGTCGGCGGTGCGGCTGGTGGAGAACCGCGCCTCGAAGGGATCGACGGGCGGGGTGTTCACAGCCGGCTGGCCCGTCGTGTCGAAGAGGTTCCTCCTGCGCAGGACGTCGCGCACCCCGATCAGCACGAGGGTGCCGAGCGGTGTCGGGAGCTTGTCCCAGCCCCACCTGCGATCGACCGCGCTGGCGATGCGGTCGTACAGGTTCCAGAACGCCGTGTCGTGGTAGCCCTCGCCCATGGTCCTTGCCCAGCGGTCACTGTATCCCCCGTCCTCGCGCGCGCGACGCTTGTGTCGTGACCACGCACCGGATCACCTACGACGGCCCGCCCGCCCTGGCGGTGCAGGCCGCGACCCTCCTGGCCGACGCCCACGGCGTCGAGCTGACGTCGGCCGGGCAGCCCGAGCGCCTCGACGGTTCGGCGGCCACGGTCTCGCTCCGCCTGACGGTCGACGGCAGCCCGGAAGCCGTTGCCGACGCCGTCCAGCGGATCGGCGACGCCCTCCCTGCCGGGGCGAGCGTACGGGTCGAGGAGGACTAGGTCGGGCGGGGCCGATCGGGAGCGCCGGCGAGGTGCTCGGTGAGGGCCTGGACGAGGGGGACGAGACGGGAGCGGGGCGGCACCAGGGGTGCGGTGACGCCCTCCTCCATCGCTCCCTCGGCGCACACCGGGCCCACGCAGGCGGCCACCACCGGCCCGTTGAACGCCGCTCGCAGCTCGTCGGCCCGGCCGTCGGCGTCGGCCAGCACGAACAGGTTGTGGACCGCGGGAGCGGTCGTGAACGTGACCGCGGCCAGCTCGCCGCGGCACGCGGCGTCGACGAGGGCGCGGGCGGGTCCGGTGTCGGGCGGGAGGCTGGCCCGGTAACCGTCCACCACCGTGACCTCGGCGCCGGCCCCGGTGAGGCGGGCGACGGCCCGGGGGGCGGGCATCCCGTGGACCTGGACCACGACGTGGGTGCCCCCGAGGGGCTCGGCCAGCACCCGGTCGAGCACCTCGTCGAAGCGCTCGTCGGGGGCCCGCCACCACTCGGTCAGCCCGGCCGCGGTGTTGGCCGACGCCGCCTTGGCGCCGCGGTTGACGACCCGGGCCCGTCCCAGCGCCTCCAGCAGGGCGGGGCGGAGGCCCCACTCCTCGGCGGCCGAGAGCCAGGTGCGCATCCCGAAACCGGTCGAGGCCAGCAGGAACTCGGGCGGGCGGCGGATGACCTCCTCGGTGGCGGCCCGGAGCTCCTCGTCGTCGGCGATGGTGAACACCCGCAGGGTGGGGCCCCACACGGTCCGCGCGCCCCGGGCGTGGAGCATCGAGGCCTGCTCCTCGGCCTTTCGCTCAGCGGTGATGCCGACGGTGAGGCCGGCGAGGGGCGCGTCGTCCACGGGCCCCATGTTCGCGCCGGAAGCGGGGAGGCGCCCGCCTACTCGTCCGGCGTGGTCTCCCGGGTGTACTGGTAGATCGTGAACGCCAGCTGACAGCGGGTCCGGGCGGCCCGGAGCTCGGCGTTGATCAGGTCGGTGCTGGCGTCGACGTCGGGCTTGATCTGGGCCGCCAGCGTGTCCTTGGCCTTGCCCGGCGGGAGGGCGGCCAGGACCTCGTTCAGGGCCGCCTCCTGCTCGCGGACCTGGGCGAGGGCGGCCGCGGCGCGAGCTTCGGCCTCGGGCATGTACTTGCGCTCGCAGGCCTCCTGGTTGGCCTTGATCAGCTCGAAGGCCCGGCGGTCGGCTGCAGCCCGCTGCTCGGCGTCGAGGTTGGCCTGCTCCTGGCGCCTGCGCTCCTCCTCCTCGAACCGGCGCCGGGCCTCCTCCTGCTCCTGGCGGTCGTCGCCGGGGGTGTCCTCGTCGTCGGTCGTGACGGCGGCGAGGACGCCGCCGAGCAGGAGCACGAAGATGAGCGCGGCCAGCGCGCCGGTGACGGCCTTGCTGCCGGGGTCGGGCCTTGTGAACTTCGGGGGCATCGTCTTCTCCTGCCGCTACGCCGGCGCACGCTGGGGTAGGGCCAGCCGATCGTACCCACCCCCGTCCCGAAATCGGCGTCTGGCGCCGTCGAATGAAAGTTCATGAGAACCTACGGAGACGCCGGTCTCTGGAGTAGAATTCGGGCGTGGCGGAGGACGACATCAGGTGGATGAGCACCGGTGAGGCGGCTCGGCGCCTGGGCGTGACGGTGCGCACCCTCTACCGCCTGATCGACGAGGCCGAGCTCCCCGCCTACAAGTTCGGCCGGGTCATCCGCCTCCAGGAGGGCGAGATCGACGCCTTCATCCAGAGGTCACGTATCGCCCCGGGGTCACTCGAGCACCTCTACCCGGAGTCCAAGAGGGAGATCTCCGAGACCGACGCCAGGCTCACGTAGGCCAGGCCCGAGGGGTCCCCGTCGGTCCGAAGGGTGACGACGTCGGTTCCCACCGACCGCAGCTCCCCGGCCACGGTCGCGGCGTCGCAGTGCACGTGCACCCGGGGACGGCGACCGGCGGCGTGGGCCAGCACGTCGGCCACCGACACCGCCACGGCACGCCCCTCGCCCCGCTCGCCGGCCGGGCCGCCGGTCACCGGGCCCAGGCCGGTCACCCGCACGGCCGCCACCGCCTCCAGGGCGACGAAGGTGGTCCGGTCGCCGTCGCTGCGCACGGCCAGGAAGTCGGCGCCCACCGCCGCCACCCGGCCGGTGTGGCGCCGGCCGCTCGACGTCGTGATGGCGGCCGGGGCCTTGCGCTCGGCCAGGTCGAGGAGGAGGGTGGCGAGGTCGGCCTCCTCCTCGGCCGAGTGCCGGAGCCAGCGCTCGCGCACCCTGGCGTCGGCCGCGTCCCGGGCGCGGACCTCGGCCGCCCACCGCTCGACGTCGGCCAGCGCCGCCCACGCCGGGTCGCCCCCGTCGTCCGCCATCGGGCCAGGCTACCGGTGGTGCCGCTACGGTGGCGAGGGTGAGTGAGTGCGTGTTCTGCCGGATCGTCGCCGGCGAGATGGGGTCGGAGGAGGTGGCCTCGTCCTCGCTCACCTTCGCGTTCCGCGACATCGATCCGGCCATGCCCAGCCACGTGCTGGTCGTGCCCCGGGAGCACATCGAGTCGGCAGCCAGCCTCGGGCCCGACCACGCTGCGCTCCTCGCCGAGATGTTCGAGACCGCCCAGGAGGTGGCCGCCCACGAGAACCTCGACGAACGGGGCTACCGGCTCGTGCTCAACGTGGGCGAGGACGCCCAGAACTCGGTGGCCCACCTGCACATGCACGTCCTCGGGGGCCGGCCGATGAACTGGCCTCCGGGCTGACGCCCAACCGGTAGCCTGTCCCTAGCCCCAGTGTCAACGACCCAGGTGAAGGTCCTCGTTCCCGACAACCGCCTCATGGTGGCGCTGCTCGGGCACCGTGACGAGCTCTTGAAGCTCGTGGAGGCCGCGTTCGCCGACGCCGAGATCCTCGTGCGGGGCAACGAGATCACCATCAGCGGCAGCGACGCCGACCGGGTCGGGCGCCTCTTCGACGAACTCGTGCTTCTTCTCACCAAGGGCCAACGCCTCGACGCCGCCGACGTGGGCCGCACCATCGACATGGTCAAGGCCGACGAGAGCCCTTCGGCGGTGATGGCCGCCGAGGTCCTGCGATCGAGCCGGGGCCGCACCGTGCGCCCCAAGGCGAGCGGCCAGCGCCAGTACGTCGACGCCATCTCCAGCAACGTCGTCACCTTCGGGATCGGCCCGGCGGGCACAGGCAAGTCCTACCTGGCCGTCGCCCTCGCTGTGCAGGCCCTC
>DASZOE010000082.1:0-1616 GCA_035550945.1 Acidimicrobiales bacterium | reverse complement strand
GGCACATTGCTGAACCAGCTCGTCACGAAAACCGATCCCCTATGTCCGTAAGCATGGCACCTTTTTACCATCTAAGGTTCGACTCAAGCGACCGGGGCCAATGGTTCCTTGGAGCCCCTCAGGATCCTGCGGGACGGCAAGTCGATCCTCGGCTCTTCACCCACGGCAAGCCCTACGAAGAGATGGACGAGATCAAGCGGGGCTATCTGGAAGCCGCCGGCCTCCGTGATTTGCCCGCACCCGAAACGCTGACCGTCCCGATCGATAACCCCGGCCACCCGCTTCATTTCAGCTTCGCCTCACACGACATGCTGGTGGTCGCACAACACATCGGCGAGTTGATTGAGCGGATGTCGCCCGGCGACGTCGAGCGAATCCCGGTACGGGTCGAAGGGCGCAACGAACCCTACGAGATCCTCAACGTGCTCACCAGGATCGCCTGCATCGACCGGGACCGTACGGTCGGAGAGCTGTGGCCGGACGCCAGCGAGAGGGCCGGCGAATACAGAATGATCGTCAGGCTAGCGCTTGATCCAGACCGGGTCCCGGAAAGCATCCGGATCTTCCAAGTCGGCGGGTGGAAGGTCTCAGTCGTCGTGACCGAGGACCTCAAAGAGGCGCTCGAGGATGCGACCGGACTGACGTTCAAGCCAACGGCGCCACCGCGGTAAACATCGAAGCAGATCGTGGTGAGCGAGCCGATGCCCCGATAGAGGTTCGTCTGTGGCTCCGCCGCCGGCGCTGGCAAGCGAGTCGGCTTCGGATTCGGCGTCCCGTTCAAGGCGTCCCGCTAAGGACGGACTTGTGGACGTCGACAAGGAGCGCGATCAGAGCGCCCCATTAAGGCAAAGCAGCGTCGACGGCGTGGACGCTGCGTGCGAAGGTTCCCGCTGTGCACTACGACCCGTACAGGACGGCAGCGTTTGCGCCCGACGTGACCCTGGGCCGCTCCGGCGATGTCGAGATCGTCCTGGAAGCGGTGGTTCTCCGCGGCTCTGGCGTCCTGGTGGCGCTCGGTGTTCGGCCTGACGACAGCTGGGCGCACCAGCAGGCCGAGTGGCAGGCGGCGTTCGAGACCTGGACCGCGCAGGCCCGCCGCGCCCGCGATGAAGGTGCCTCGACACCGGCTCAGCCTCAGCGCCCATGGGTCCAACTGTCCGAAGTGCCCCTCGTCATCACCGACGACGCAGGCACTGCCTACAGCCGGGCGGTAATCACGAGCGACAAGGCCCCAGGCGGCCGGTGGGAGGCGATCTGGCGGTTCCATCCGGCCACGCCGGCGCACGCTCGCCGGCTGACCGTCCGCATCGACAAAGAGCCCGACCGACACCACGCTCACACACTGCTCCTCTGAGGCAGGAGGAGCGCTCGCACAGCTCGATCGGAGAGCGCTCCTCCGCGCGCAGACGAGCGGCGCCGGGCCCGCGCGGCGCGCTATCGCGGTTGGCGCAGGCCAGCGCTGGCGGGGATCATCGGTGCCCGGCGCGCGTGGACGGTGTCGATGATCTCGGCGCTATCGATGCCCTGCAGGTAGACCGATGTGATCCCGAGGTTCGCGTGTCCGAGCTGGCGCTGGATGACGTTTAGCGGCACGCCCTCGCGGGCCATCTCGACGG
>DASZOE010000081.1:0-11812 GCA_035550945.1 Acidimicrobiales bacterium | reverse complement strand
CGATGGGCCAACGCAGGTCGTGGGCTTCCAGCTCCTGGTGCGGCGGGACGAGACGCGGGCCCTGGTCGTCCGGTTCCAGCTCCCGGGCACCACCGGTGCCCTCCGCGTCGAGCCTTCGGCCCGGGTCCCGGGGATCGAGTGGACCGCGGCTGGCCAGACCTGGACGGATTCGGCGCCGAAGCTCGTCAGGTGGGATCCGACCGGCTAGGATTTACCAACCCGATGGCTGGGAGGTCACGTTGAAGGTCAGGATGGTAGTTGCGGCGGCAGCCGTCCTCTTCGTCGGCATGCTCACGGTGGTGCCCGCGTCGGCTCAGTACGTCGGTGGCAAGCCGCCGGACGCGGGGCCCGTGGCCGCGCCTACGGCGGGACCCACGCTGCAGGTGCAGGAGGTGACGCCCGTCGACGTGCAGGTCGGCGACCGCACGGTCCGCACAAGAGGGTTCGCGTTCACGGGCGCCGACATCGCCCAGATGGTCCTCATCGCCGGCGGCCTCGTGCTCGGCGGCGCCGTCCTCGTGCGTCAGGGCCGGCGCCGGGTGGTGCGCAGCGCCTCCTGAGGGTCAGGGCCCCGGTGGCCCGGACGTCTTCGTCCACCAGACCGCGGAGATAGAGCCAGGGGTCAGCATCGGACGCGGCACCCGCATCTGGCGCAACGCGCACGTGCGAGAGGGAGCCGTCATCGGGAGCGGCTGCACGATCGGCGCCAACGTCCTCATCGACGCCGGCGTCGTCGTTGGTGAGGGCGTGAAGATCCAGAACAACGTCTCCGTGTACGCCGGCGTGGCCCTCGATGATCACGTGCTGGTCGGCCCCGGCGCCGTCTTCACCAACGACCGCTTTCCTCGGGCCACCGGCGACTGGGAGCTGGTCACCACCCGCGTCCGCCGGGGTGCGTCGATCGGCGGGAACGCCACCCTGGTGTGCGGCGTCGAGATCGGTGAGGGAGCCATGGTCGGAGCCGGGGCCGTCGTGACGCGCGACGTCGACGCCCACGAGCTGGTCGCCGGCAACCCGGCCCGCCGCCTCGGCTGGGTGTGCGGCTGCGGCCGCGTCATCGCCCGGACGACTGGGCCCCGGCCGGCGCACTGGCACTGTCCTTCGTGCGGGCGGACGGTCTGAAGGCCCCTTCAAGCCGGCAAGGCCGGCCATCTGGAAACCCGACCTGAATGGTCCTTTCGGGCCAGGAGGTGTAACTTCACAGCGTCGACAGCCGCGGCGCGCTGGGGGGAAGGCCATGCGTTCGAGGGGGGCACTGACGGCGAGAGCCCTTCCGCCGCGCTCGACGGTTGCATCGACCGTTGTTGTGACGTCCGCCACGTGGCGGCGAGAGGTCGCCGGCTAGCGCGGTCGCCGCTCATTCGAGGCTGGGGGAGCCGGAATGCCGAGGCAGCGAGGAAGAGCGACACCGACGACCGGTCAGGCCTTCTCCGGCGCCGCTGCGTTCCCACCCGTCGATGCGGTGCCGGGTCTCGAGGCGCCGCCGGGCCAGGTCCGCACCGAGCGTCGGCCTCCGCCCCTGTGGTCCCGGCGGGTCCCCAACCGACTCCTGCTCTCCACCGACGACGACGTTCGTCGCTGGCTGCAGGGCCAGAGGTCCCCGATGGGTGACGCCGTTCCCGAGCGGGACGAGCTGATCGTCCGGGACGATCTCTTCGACGACCTGCGGAAGGCCGAGCCGCGACTGCTGGAACGAACCCACCGGGTATGGCTCCTCCCCGCCGACGACGTTGCCTCCCGTTCGAGAACCCCGCGGTTGGCCGGCCCGTTGGCGTCACCGCTCCCACCCGTCGGGCGGGTCATGAAGCGAGCCCTCGACGTCCTCCTGGCGCTCGTCGGCCTGCTGCTCGCCCTACCGGTTCTCGTCCTCGCCGCCGTGGCCGTTCGGGTCGAGACGCCGGGCCCGATCCTCTTCCGACAGGTACGCGTCGGCGCCAACGGGAAGCGTTTCCAGCTCCTGAAGATCCGGACGATGGTCCATCGCAACGACGACGGCGAGCACCGCTCTTACGTGGCCGCCTACATCCGAGGGGCGGCACCGGCGGAGGGCGGGGTCTTCAAGCTGGTGCGAGACCCGCGGATCACCCGAGTGGGCAGGCTCCTCCGACGGTTCAGCGTCGACGAGCTCCCTCAGCTCTGGAACGTCCTCATGGGTGACATGAGCCTCATCGGCCCCCGGCCGGCCCTGCCCGAGGAAGTGGGGCTCTACGACCGGGTTGCGTGGCAGCGCCTCAGGGTGCGCCCCGGGCTCACGGGGCCGTGGCAGGTCGGTGGCCGTTGCCGCCTGTCCTTCGCCGAGATGGTGGACCTTGACGTGGCGTACTGGTGCTCGTGGAGCTTCCGCCGCGACATCGGCATCCTCCTGCGCACACCCCGGGTGGTCCTGCTCGGGACGGGTGCGGCGTGAGCACGGGGGGCGGCAGCTCCAAGGTGGCCTTGGTCGGCCTCGGCTACTGGGGCGAGAAGCTCCTGCGCAACCTGGCCGTCCTGGTCGACCAGGAGTCCATCGTCGCGGTGGACGTGCTGTCGGAGCGGCAGCGGCTGCTCGCCCCGGCATACCCGGCCGCGACCTTCGCCGGCTCCAGGGAGGCGGCGCTCGAGGACGACCGGGTCCGGGGCGTCATCATCGCCACGCCGGTGGTCACCCACGCTGACCTGGCCCGGCAGGCCCTCGAAGCCGGTCGCCACGTGCTCGTCGAGAAGCCGCTGGCGACCAGCGCACGCCAAGCACGGGAGCTCGTGCTCCTCGGCCAGGCCCGAAGTCTCACGGTGATGGCCGGCCACACCTTCCTGTTCAGCCCCCGTGTGGAGGCGGTGAAGGCAATCCTCGAACGCGGCAAGATCGGCCGCCTGCACTACGCCACCACGTCGCGTCTCAACCTCGGGCTGTACCGCCGGGACATCGACGTGATCTGGGATCTGGCGCCGCACGACTTCTCCATCGTCTTCCACCTCTTCGGCGAGCGCCCGACGGTGGTGCAGACGACGGCACAGAGCTCGGTGGGCACGGGCGTGCCCGACGTCGCCTTCATCAACCTCTCCTTTCCTTCCGGCGCCATCGCCTCGGTCCTCGTCTCGTGGCGCGCGCCCAAGAAGGTCCGGAACATCGTCGTCGTCGGCGAGGACGGGATGATCGTCTACGACGACACCCAGCCCGACGAGCCGGTCAAGATCTACGACCGGGGAGTCGTCTCCACGGAGTCCGCCAGCTTCGGGGAGCACCAGCTCACCTACCGCTACGGCGACACGGTCTCGCCGTACATCTCCGCCCAGGAGCCGCTGGCGAGGGAGCTCGCCCACTTCCTGGCGTGCATGGACGACGCAGGGCAGGCGTGCCTCTCCGACGGGTGGTTCGGGTACGAGGTGGTGAGGGCCCTGGAGGCGGCCGAGCTCTCATGGAAGCTGGGAGGCGTCCCCGTCACGGTCGGCCCGTCGCGGCGGCGGAGTAGGAGTGGTCGCGTGGACCTCGGTCTCGCCGACATTGCAGAGTGACGAGCCGGAGCCCGTCTTCCCGCGCTGGGACGCCACCACGCGCAACGTGATCCCGTTCATCGATCTCGCCGCGCAGCGATCGCGGCTCGGCGGGCGCATCGAGACGGCCATCGCTCGGGTCCTCGAGCACGGTGAGTACATCCTCGGGCCGGAGGTCTTCGCGTTCGAGGACCGCCTGTCGCGCTTCTGCGGCGCCCACCACGCGGTGAGCTGCGCCAACGGGACCGATGCGCTCATGCTCGCCATGCTGGCTGTCGGGATCGAGCGGGGGGATGCCGTCTTCACGCCGAGTTTGACCTTCGCGGCGACGGCCGAGGCCATTGTCCTGGCCGGCGGCACTCCAGTGTTCGTCGACGTGCGCCGCGACACCTTCAATCTCGATGTCGACAGTCTGCGCGGGGCCTTGGCCGTAGCGGCGGGTGCCGGTCTGCGGCCGAAGGGCGTGGTGGCGGTCGATCTCTACGGCCAGCCCGCCGAGTACGAGGCGCTGGCCAACGTCGCCCAGGAGAACGGCTTGTGGGTCGTTGCCGATGCGGCCCAGAGCTTTGGCGCAAGCCTGAACGGCCGCAGGAGTGGATGTCTCGCGACGGTCACAGCCACGAGCTTCTACCCGGCCAAGCCGCTGGGCGGCTACGGCGACGGAGGAGCGGTGCTCACTGACGACGATGAGGTCGCCGAAAAGGTCACTTCTTTGCGCACCCATGGGCAGAGCGAAGACCGGTTTGATCACGTGAGAATCGGCATGAACAGCCGGCTCGACACGATCCAGGCCGCGATCTTGCTGGAGAAGCTCGAGATCCTGGAGGACGAGCTCGGCTTGCGACAGGAGGTCGCCCGGCGGTACGACGACGGACTCGTGGGGGTGGTCGACCTCCCCGTTGTCGTCGCGGGGGCCATCTCGGCCTGGGCGCAGTACACCCTCAAGGTCTCTCGGCGTGACCGGCTGGCCGGTGACCTGCGCGCTGCCGGAGTACCGACGGCCATCTACTATCCCCGGCCCCTTCACGAACAGCCGGCGTTCACGGGCTTCCCCGCGTCGCCTCGCGGCCTGTCAACGTCGGAGGAGCTCGCAAGGAGCGTTCTCAGCCTTCCGATGCACCCGTACCTCGATGCCGAAGTGCAGGATCAGATCGTGGTCGCAGTTCGCCAATCGATGGCAACGGCGTGAGCGAGCCACCGACGTGAGTATGGGATCGCTCCTGCCGTCGCGACGTCCGGCGGCCTCCCTTCTCTCGGAGAGGGCTGTTCTCGTCTGATGGACGTGAGAATCGGCGCGACTTCCGCACCGTGAGGTGGAGCGAACTACGGATACGGTGGTCCCATGGCGAGGATGCTGTCACGCCAAACGCTCTTTCGCCCCCTCCACCCGGATGGGTGGAGGATCCGTATGCTCCCCGCGGTCCCATCAGCCGTCGCCGTGCTCGCTCTTGTCGGTGAGAGAAGTGTTGTAGCTCTTCTCGCTGTCGCCGTACTCGCGTGGCTTGCCTTCTACCTGCTACTTCGGCTCCACGTCGTGCAGAACCGACAGACCGGAAGCATCGTCGACGCTCGAGAGCAGCTCTTGAAGATGTGGGGCTTGTTCGGACTCCTCGGCCCGAAGCGGCGCCTTCTCCCCGCCCTCGGTGACTACGCACTCGATGCTCGCCGATCATACGGCTTGCTCTGGGAAGTCGCCCAGAGGGAGCCGGACGTTGTGGTCGAGCTCGGTCCGGGCGCCTCGACCGTCCTCCTGAACCTCCTCAGGGAATCGGTGAGCACGCCGTTCCACCTCTACGCGGTTGAGCACGACGAAGCGTTCGTGGAGATGATGCGCAGCCTGCTTGCGTACCACGAGATCGACGATGTGAACCTCATCGAAGCGCCACTCGAGTTTCAACGATTCGGTGAGTGGTCGGGGCAGTGGTACGGCCTCGGCGTCTTGGCGGAAATTCCCGAGAAGGTCGACTTCCTGGTGGTAGATGGGCCGCCGGGTCGTCTTGGTCCGCAGAGCCGGTACCCCGCCCTTCCCGCGCTAGGCGACCGACTGTCGGATGGCGCTGTGGTCTTCGTCGACGATGCCGGGCGTCAGGAGGACCGGAGAACCATCGCGCAGTGGCTCCAAGACGACCCAGCGCTACAGATCAGGCACGACGGTCGGTCGTATGTCGTGCTGACGATGACCAGGCGGATGCCCCGGTCCTAGTCCTCACGGCCTTCCCTCCTGCGGGTCGGCCGCGAGCCGGCGGTGCGGGCCTCAGCCGGCTCGCTCGAACGACGAATCGAGGTTCGGACGGTACCGCCGCGCCAGGTAGGCATAGGCCAAGGCGTTGGCACCGAGAGCTCCCACGACCAGCTGTACCATCGCCACGCCGGGCGCCCCGAAAGGTTCTGCCACTACCACGAAGCCAACCACCGACACGACGGCGACGACGAGCGCTGTCACGAATCGGAACCGCACCTCGCCGAGGCTCAGGACCAACGGACGGAACCAGAAGAAGGCGACCCATACCGCTGCCCCGGCGATGAGGAGCTGCGCCGTACTGGCGGCGCGGTCGAAATCACTACCGACGATCTGACGCAGTACGAACGGCAGCAGCGGTAGGCAGGCGATGGCAAGGGCGCCGATCGGGAATCCGACACGCCGGGCGTAATGCCTCGCCAACTGGAACAGGGGCGCCGGCTGGTCCGAGAGACGGGCGAACCGAGGGTACGCCACGGCCTGCAGAGGCGTCACTAGTCGGTCCGCCATGGTGGCGATCGAACGGGCGAGCCGGTAGTAGCCGGCGTGGGCCGGACCCCGGAAGTAGCCGAGAATGACGACATCAAGCTGTTTGGTAGCGGCGCCAACGAGGCTGATGAGGTCCGTGTAGACGATGAATCGGACGATTTCTCGCCGGCGACCTTCGAGCGCCGACCTCGGCGCACGCCACCACGCCCGGCCAAGGTGACGAGTCACCGTTCGATGCGCAAGAACGGTGAACACCGCTCCTTCGACGGCGAGGCCAACAGCTGTTCCGGCAACCGCACCGGTCACGCCTGCGCCACCCGCCACCAGCGCCACCACGGCTCCGGTCCGCAGCGCGACGGTGGCGACGCGGCCGCGAGCCAGCAGGCGGAAGCTGCCCAGACTGGTCAGCACGGCCATGGACGTGGCATGTGGTGAGTTCAGCACCAGCCCCAATGCAAAGAGGGCGATGAGCCCGGCGCTCGTCTGGTCGTGGACGACCTGCGAAGCGGCCCACGAGGAGGTGGCTGCAATGGCGGCGAAGCTGACCAGGGCGACGCCGACGTCGACCCGGTAGGCAAGGCGGGTGGTTGCCAACGCCGCGTCTACTCGCTCCTCTTCGAGGAAGGCCCCGAGATAGCGGACGGCGGCCTCCGATGAGCGTGGGTCCAAGAAGGTGTACAGGACGTTCGCGTAGCCCATGACGAGCGCGAGCACGCCGTAGTCGCGCGGTCCGAGCCAACGGGCGAGGAGGGCAGCCTGGGCGAAGCTCATCCCGGCGACGAGCGACTCCGCGCCCCACAACCTCGCGACCGATCGGGCGAACCACGACCGCCGGATGCTTCCGATCGACGCACGAGAGGGGAATCGGCTCACCGCATGACTATGGGCTCGTCGCCGGTCGACGTCATGCGCGACCGGGCTCGGACGTGAGAGATTGCAGGCAGGTCTCGACCCGGTGTTTCCACGTGTAGCGCTCGGCATCTCTTCGAGCCTGCGTGCCGAGGCTCTTTCGCCACTGATCATCCCGCGTCAAACGGTCGAGCGCGCTCTCCCACGCGTCTATGTCCGTCGCGTTGACAAGGACGGCGTTGTCGTCGTTCAGCACTTCTCTGAGCACCGGCAGGCGACTCGCCAGAATCGCCCGCCCGGACGCCAAGTACTCGAACACCTTCAGTGGGCTCATCCATCCTGCTTCGTTCACGCGGCCCCCCGCCACCGTGACGAGCGGCTGATAGGGCATGAGCAACGCGTCGCACGCCGCGAGGAGGAGCGGGAGCTCAGGGCTCGCGACGAACCCGGTGAAGGTCACGTTCGTGCACTGCTGACGAGTCACGGCGTCCTTGTACGCCTTGACGGCGTCCGGGTCACCACCCACCACGAGGAATCCGATGTCGGAACGTCGGCGAGCGAGCTCCAGGAGTACCTCGATGCCGCGCCCGGCGTACAGCTGCCCGGCGTAGCCCGCCACGAAACCTCTCGACGCGATCCCCAGCCTTCGGCGAGCCTCGGCTGCGTCCGGTAACTGCTCGAAGCGCTCGAGGTCGACTCCGTTCGGTGCCACCACGACGTCGTTTCCGGTCAGCAGGTCGGGCCAGCGCTCGTCGAGGAACTCCTGGAGGGCGTGTGTCGTGACGACGAGTCGCTCGAGGGAGGCCTGCTCGAGGAGCCGCTCGAACCACCGGGGCCCGAGACGCCCGTAGGTCACGGGTAGGTCGTGCGCCTCGAACACGACACGTCGCCGCATACGAGCGGCCGCCAGAGCTCCGAAGAGGTGCCGGGCATAGACGAGCGAAGCCTTTCCCTTGGAGCAGCAGTAGGCGGCCGCCCGCGCCGCGTAGAGATAGCTCGGGAGGGGATCCGGCAGCGACCTCGGGATGGCGAGCCACCTGATCCTGAAGGCAGGACTGACGCCGTAGTGGTGCCACACCGACCCCACAGCCTCCAACCGTTCCACCGAGCCCCCGGGCGCGAGGAGAGTGACATCATGGCCGGACTGCGCCATCGCCTGGCACATCTTCATCACCTGGACGCTGTTGGCCGTTCTCGAGGGAATCTCCGAGTTCGAGACGTAGGTGATCCGCATGGGTCCTCGAGACTGATGCCGCTGGGCGATGGCTTTCCGCGCCCTCCGTCGACCGCTTTCTTACCCTAGGTTGTCTCCGTCGGTGACGAGCCCCGCTCCCCACGTCCGGAGTGACAAGAGGCGTGGACGACGATCTTCGAGCCCCGGTGGTCACGACTATTCTGCTGCTGGCCGTGGATCAGCCGGGAACGCCCTTGAAATGAGGTCCTGACAGTGAAGGACTGCCTTCTGCCGACGCGATGGTGCCTGGAATCAGCTTCTGGCTGACCTTCCCGTGACCCTCACCATGGCCGGCGCGGTTCGGGTGAAGGGTTCAGCTCCCGCGGGCGCGCGATTCGTCTCTCTTGCCGTGGTCTTGGGAGCGGTCGTGCTCGGGCCCCTCGTCATCCGGCAACCCGTCGTTGCCGGCGTCTTGGTCCTCACCGCGCTTCTCACTGTCGCTGCGTTCGTGCACCGTCCGGCCGCGGGTTATGTCGTGGTCGGTGTGATCCCGCTCATCGCCGGGATGCACCGCGGGAGCGCGCTCCCACTCGTTCGACCCAGCGAAGCGCTGCTACTCCTGGCAGGAGGGGCACTGTTGGCCCGCCGCCTTCTGGCCGCTGCCAGCGACAAGCCTTCACCAGCACCCATGACCACACCCCACGCTTCCATCCTGTTCTTGGTGGTCGCGGGCTCGCTGCTACCACTCCTCTGGCTTCTGGCGCGCGGTCGGCCGTTCACCGAGGACGACGTGCTCTACGGTGTTCAGGTCGCGAAGTTCGCGGCCGTGTACCTGATCGTTCGCGTGAGCATCCAGAGCGACGACGAGGTTCGGCGCTGTTGTCTGATCTCGATGGCGGTGGGCGCCGCGATCGCCGTGATCGGCATCCTCCAGGCGCTCAACCTCTTGAGTGTGCCCTCGCTTCTCGAGGCACACTTCAAGCCAACCGACGAGGCGGCTCTCGATGCCAACCGAGCGTCGTCCACGCTTGGCCATTCGTTTGCGATGGCCGACCTCCTCGTCTTCAACCTCGGCCTCGCCGGAGCGTGGCTGGCAAGGAAGCGGGGGCGCAGGAGCTTCCTGCTGACGGCGACCGCGCTCTTCGCCGTCGGCGCCTTGGCCTCTGGCAAGTTCTCGGCGGCGCTCGCCCTCGTCGTCGCCGTCGCCGCTCTGGGATCCGTGACCGGCTACACGAAGCGCGCCGCTTTGGGCCTCGTTCCGCTCGTGCTCCTCGCCGCCCTCGTGCTGCGGCCTGTCATCGCCGCGAGACTCCAGGGGTTCCGATCTCCGGAGGGCCTTCCGGACAGCTGGTTGGGACGGCTTCACAACCTCGAGACCTTCGTGTGGCCCAGGCTGTTCTCGAACTTCAACTGGGTGCTGGGCGTACGCCCCTCGGCCAAAGTGGCCGAAGGTGGGCGACCGTCGTCGCCCTTCCACTACATCGAGAGCGGCTACACCTGGTTGCTGTGGGTCGGCGGTGTCCCGCTGCTCCTTGCGTTCGTTGTCTTCGTGTACGTGAATATCCGAGGAACGAGGAGGATCGCACACGCCCGCTCGGACGCCACCGGCGACGCTGCCATCGCGGCGCACGTCGCCCTCGTCGTCCTGGGCGCAGTGACTTGGCTCGACCCGCACATGACCTTGCGTGGCTCCGGCGATCTGCTCTTCGCTCTCCTCGCGCTGGCGTACACGGCCACCGGGCGAACGAGTCGAGGCGAGCGACCGCGAGCGGGCCCCGCCGCCGGTGGGGAACTGCTCCCGAGTGGCCGTAGAGTGGTGTGAAGCGTCTCTCCGGGGGTCTGGCGGTCGCACTCGTCCTCGCCACCGTAAGCTGCTCGCCGGGCTCTCAGGAGCGGACGGCGTCGGTCGACAGTCGCCCCGTGAAGCCGCTCGCGATCAGGATAAGCGGGAAGACCTTTGTGGACCAGGAAGAGCGCCCCCTCCGTCTTCTGGGTGTGAACCGCTCTGGGACCGAGTACGCATGCGCCGAGGGGTGGGGGATCTTCGACGGCCCGTCGGACGAGCCGTCCATCGCCGCGATCAGCAGCTGGCACGCGAACGCCGTGCGAGTCCCGCTGAACGAGGCTTGCTGGCTCGGGCGCGAGGGGATCAAGGCGGAGTTGAGCGGTGATGCATACCGGCAGGCGATCCGAGGGTACGTCGACGCGCTCCATCGAGCAGGGCTCTTCGTGGTCCTGGACTTGCACTGGAGCGCTCCGGGCACGGAAGTCCCGCTGAAGAGCCCGCTCATGCCGAACGCTGACCATTCGCCACGGTTCTGGCGGTCCGTCGCTGAATACTTCAAAGACGATCCGGCGCTCGTCTTCGACCTCTTCAACGAGCCTCGGGAGATCGACTGGGCGTGTCTGCGCGACGGTTGCACGACGCCCTATGGCTGGCAAGCGGCTGGAATGCAGTCACTCGTCGACGCCGTGCGCAGCACTGGCGCCCGTCAACCCGTGCTGGTTCCGGGCCTCAACTTCGCCAACGACCTGTCTCAGTGGCTCTCGTTCAAGCCGAACGACCCCGCCCGCCAACTCGGCGCCAGCTTCCATGTGTACAAGGGCAACAACTGCCGAGACATCGTGTGCTGGGAGGCGTCAGTGACGCCACTGACCGCCCATGTTCCCGTCGTGGCCACCGAGCTCGGCGAGGGGGACTGCGATCATGTGTTCATCGACGAGTTCATGCAGTGGGCCGACGTCCATTCCGTCTCGTACCTCGGCTGGAGCTGGAACCCTTACTCGTGTACCGACCAGCCCGCCTTGATCTCCAGCTATGACGGCACACCGACGAACTACGGCGTAGGGCTTCGTGACCACCTGAGCTCGCTGTCAGCCACCACGTCCCCCACTCGGCCGTGAGGGGCGAGCCCACGGGTAACGGGGGGCAACGCTCCGCCCATGTTCTGATCCTGCGTCAGAACGAGCCCTACCCTTACGGATGGGTCGGGCAGGAGGCGAGAGCCCTGGCGAACGCCGGGTACCAGGTGACGACCCTCACCCCAACCGGATTCGGCTACGACTCACCGGACGAGACGTCCGACGGGGTACGCGCCCTGCGCTTTCGGGTGCGCGCCTCGTCGACCGGCCTGATCGGCTACGTCTGGGAGTACGCGTCGTCTCTTTGGGCCATGGCTACGCGCCTGCTCCCGTTGGTACGACATGGCGCGGTCGACGTGGTCATCGTGGCGACGCCACCCGATCTCTTGGTCGCACTGGCGTTACCACTGCGCTGTCGCGGTGCCGGGGTGATCTTCGATCAGCGAGATCCGGGCCCGGAGCTCTTCGAGGCGAAGTTCGGGCGCCGGGGAATGGTCCATCGCCTCTTGGTCAAGAGCGAGCAGTTCGCCTGTCGCCACGCGGACGTGCTCATGCCGCACAACGAGGCGTGTGCTCAGCTGCTGCAGCAGCGGAGCGGGGCTGATGCGGACCGGATGTTCGTCGTCGGTGTCGGCCCAGACCCCGATCGAATCTTTCCCGTCCCTCCCGACCCGCGGCTCCGGCAGGGCAGGCCGTACCTCGTGCTTTGGATGGGGACGATCTCGAGC
>DASZOE010000080.1:0-1916 GCA_035550945.1 Acidimicrobiales bacterium | reverse complement strand
CGATCTCCCGCTCGCAGTCGGGGCGCCAGGACGGGATGGCGACGGTGAAGCTCCGGGCGGCGGCGGCCTCGCACGGGAAGCCGATGGGCTCGAGGTACCCGCTCACCTCCTCGGGCGCCAGGGCAGATCCCAGGACGGCGTTGACCCGGTCGGTACGAACGACGACCCGGGTCTGCTCGGGCAGATTCCCGCGGACGTCGACGGTCGCACCCACCACCGTGCCGGCACCGACTTCGGCGGCCAGCTGGCAGAAGCGCGCCACGGCGGGGACGGTGACCTCGGGGTCGACGCCCCGCTCGAAGCGCACCGACGCCTCGGTGCGCAGGGCGAGACGGGCCGACGTGCGGGCCACGGCGAGGGGGGCGAACCATGCGGCCTCGAGCAGCACGGTGGTGGTGGCGTCCGCGATCTCGCTGTTCGCCCCGCCCATGATGCCGCCGATCCCGACCGGTGCCCCCTGGGCGTCGCAGATGATGCAGTCCTCGGGCCCTACGAGACGCTCGACCTTGTCGAGGGTGACGACGACCTCGCCGGGCCGGCCACTCCGCACGAGCAGTCCCCCGCCGCCCAGGCGGTCGAGGTCGTAGGGGTGGTTGGGCTGGCCCAGCTCGAGCATCACGTAGTTGGAGACGTCGACAACGTTGTTGATGGGCCGCATGCCGGCCAGCGTCAGGCGCGTCGCCATCCAGCTCGGGGAAGGACCGACGCCCACCCCCTCCAGGCGGGTCGCGGTGAAGCGGGGGCACAGGTCGTCGGCGTCCACCGTCACGCTCACCTTCCCCGGCTCCCCGGAAGGGAGGGACGGCGGCTCGGGGACGGCGAACGGCACCCGTAGGCGGGCGGCGAGGTCGCGGGCCACGCCGGCGATGGAGAGGGCGTCGGGGCGGTTGGGCGTGACGTCGAGGTCGAAGACGACGTCGGTGCCGATGCCCAGGGCGTCGGCGAGGGACGCACCGGGCTCGGCTGCGGGCGGGAGCACGAGGATGCCGGAGTGATCGTCACCGAGGCCCAGCTCGGCCGCCGAGCAGAGCATGCCGTCCGACCACTCGCCGCGGACCTTTCGCCGCTTGATCTCCATCCCCCCGGGGAGGCGGGTACCGGGCCGGGCCAGGGGGACGAGGTCGCCGGCGCCGAAGTTGAAGGCGCCGCACACGACGTGCACGGGTGACCCGTCGCCGGCGTCGACGTCGACGAGCTGGACGCGGTCGGCGCGGGGGTGGCTGGCGGTGCCGAGGACCCGGGCCACCACGACCTGGTCGAGTCCCTCCCCCACCACCTGCATGCCCTCGACGACCAACCCGAGCGAAGAGAGGGCGGCGGCCAGCACCGCCGGCTCGCCGTCGACGGGCGCGAACTCACGGATCCAGGAGAGCGGGGCCCGCATGGCGGCCACCCTAAACGCTGGGCAGGACGGCCCTCTTCGCCGTTTCCGGTCAGCCGCCGGGTCGCACCGCCGCCAGCACGGCGGCGGCCATCCCCTCCATTCCCCGGGCGTTGGGGTGAACGGGGTCGGCCGGTGACATCGGCACCACCGGCTCCACCCACCGGTCGCCCGGAAGGGCGCAGGCCGAGTGCCCCCGGCTGGGCCCGTAGGTGTCGACGTAGACCGCGCCGCCCGCGGCCGCAGCGGTGGCGAGCATGGAGTTCAGCTCCTTCTCCTTGTCCCGTAGCCACCCGACGTCCCCGAACGCGAACGGGAGGAGCGGCCAGCAGCCGGCATCGCCGCCGGGGAGGATGGCGGGGTAGCCGACCACGAACACGCGGGCCCTCGGGGACCGACGGCGGATCTCGGCCAGGGCGGCGGCGACCCGGGGGCCGGTCGCCGCGATGCGCCGACTGATCTCGTCACCCGCCGCTCCCACGTAGCGATCGTGGCACGGAGAGCCGAGCGGGAGCAGCGACACGCAGGTGTCGAC
>DASZOE010000079.1:0-1696 GCA_035550945.1 Acidimicrobiales bacterium | reverse complement strand
CTCGAGCTCAGCTCGCTGCCCTTCGTCTCCGTCGAGCGCGCCCGCGCCTTGACCGCGGCCGACCTGGCTGTCGCCGCCGAGGCGGCGGCCCGCGCCGGCGTCCGCCTCGTCGGGCTGGGGGCCGATCCCCAGCGGCAGCCGCGGCGGGTGGTGGACAGTCCCCGTTACGCGGCCATGGAGGCCTACTTCGACGCCGGCGGCCCCGCCGGCCGGCGCATGATGTGCAACACCGCCGCCGTGCAGGTCAACGTGGGGCTCGGACCGTCGGCCGCCGACGCCGACCGGCAGTGGCGCGTCGCCTCCGCCATCGGGCCCACCCTCGGCGCCGCCTTCGCCAACTCGCCGCTCCTCGGCGGGCGTCCCAGTTGCTTCCGCTCTTCGCGTCTGGCCTCGTGGTGGGCCATGGACCCGACGCGGACCCGCCCCGTCGAGGGCTCCGGCGCGGGTCCCGACGCCTGGGCCGAGTACGTCCTCGACGCCCGGGTGATGCTGATCCGGGCCGCGAGCGAGCAGTTCGTCGTCCCCCCGGGCCGGGCCCCGACCTTCCGGGAGTGGATCACCTCGGGACACCCGTTGGGGTGGCCGGCGCTCGAGGACCTCGACTACCACGCCAGCACCCTCTTCCCGCCCGTTCGCCCCAAGGGATGGCTGGAGCTGCGCATGGTCGACGCCCAGCCCGACCCCTGGTGGCAGGTGCCGCTGGCCGTGGCCGCGGGCCTGTTGCTCGACCCCGACGCGGGCGAGGAGGCACGGCGGGCGGCTGTCGCCGCGGGGGTCACCGACGCCGGGCTCGACGCGGCCCGGGTGGGGCTGGCCGCGCCGCCTCTGGCCGCCTCGGCCCGGGCCTGCTTCGCGGCGGCCACGGCGGGGCTCCGGCGCCTCGGGGTGGCCTCGGCTGTGCTCGAGGGAGTGGCCGCCTACGCCGAGCGCTGGGTCGACCGGGGCCGGACGCCCGCCGACGACGTCCTCGACGCCTGGAGCCGGGAGGACACCCCCCGGCCCGCCGCCGCGGGGGTGCGCTCGTGGACGTGAAGGCGATCGTCGCCCGGGAGCTCGACGCCGTCCGCCGGCGGTCGCTCGATCTCCTCGACCCGCTGCCGGCGGCCGAGCTCGTCCGGCAGCACGCCCCGATCATGTCGCCCCTGGTCTGGGACCTTGCCCACGTCGGGAACTACGAGGAGCTGTGGCTGCTGCGGGCGGTGAGCGGGGCGCCGGCCATCGACCCCGCCCTCGACGACCTCTACGACGCCTTCCGCCACCCCCGGCCCAACCGGCCCGCGCTCCCGCTCCTGGGCCCAGCCGAGGCCCGGCGCTACATCGCCGAGGTGCGGGGCCGGGCCCTCGACGCCCTCGAGGTGGCCGAGCTCGACCCGGCCACTGCGTTCGGGCCGCGCAGGCCGGCCACTGCGTTCGGGCCACGCAGGCCGGCCACTGCGTTCGGGCCACGCAGGCCGGCCGCTGCGTTCGGGCCACGCAGGCCGGCCGCTGCGTTCGGGCCACGCAGGCCGGGCCGGTCCCTCCTGGCCGAGGCCTTCGTGTACCGGATGGTCGTGCAGCACGAGCACCAGCACGACGAGACGATGCTGGCCACCCTTCAGCTCATGGGGCCCCCCGGCTACCGGCCGCTCGCCGCCCCTCCCCCGTCGGGCTCCGCCGTACCGCAGGAGGTCACCGTTCCGGCCGGTGAGTTCGTGAT
>DASZOE010000078.1:0-3303 GCA_035550945.1 Acidimicrobiales bacterium | reverse complement strand
ATCGGCGGGAAGCGTAAGGCCCGGCCCGCCGCCGCTCGCCGCGGCGCGCCGACCCGGCCGCCTCCTGGCTCCCCCGCCGTGCGACCGGCGCGCGGACCTTGCGTCCATCTGTCACCGACGGTGCGACCAACATCACAACGCGCGACAATTCGCGGGGTGAGGCGGCGCGACCGGCGAGAGCCTTCCGGTCCGAGGGCCCTCCGGAGCGGGGCTCCTCGGGCCGGCGGCGAGGAGCCGTCGTCGCCCGCCAGGGGCCGGCGCCCCTGGTGGTCCCGCCGCCGCTGGGGCCGGCGCCGCCATCACCGCAACGGGATGCTCTGAGCGCGTCCTAACGTCGGGTGCGGTGGCCACGCCCCTTCCCCGGCTCCTCGCGATCATCGGGTCGGGCGAGACCGCGCCCACGATGGCCAAGGTTCATCGGGAGCTGCTCGACCGCCTGGGCCCGCCCCCGGTCCCGGCCGTCGTCCTCGACACCCCGTTCGGCTTCCAGGTGAACGCCGACGACCTCTCGGCCCGGGCCGTCGCCTACTTCCGGGAGAGCGTGCAGCGGGATCTCTCGGTGGCGTCCTACCGCTCGCTCGCCGAGGTGGGCTCGGTCGAGCACGAGACCATGCTCAACCGCATCCGGGCGGCGCGCTACGTCTTCGCCGGACCGGGAAGCCCCTCCTACGCCCTGCGCCAGTGGCGCGGCACGCAGGTGCCCGTCGTGCTGGCCGAGAAGCTGCGAACGGGAGGGTGCCTGACGTTCGCCAGCGCCGCCGCCGTCACGCTCGGCCCCCTGGCCCTTCCGGTCTACGAGATCTACAAGGTCGGCGAGCCGCCCCACTGGCTCGAGGGCCTGGACATCATGGGTGGCCTCGGCCTGCCTGCGGTCGTGGTCCCCCACTTCGACAACGCCGAGGGCGGGAGCCACGACACGCGCTACTGCTACATGGGCGAGCGCCGCCTCCAGGTGCTCGAGTCGTTGCTGCCGGAGGACCTCTTCATCCTCGGGGTGGCCGAGCACACGGCCTGCATCCTCGATGTCGGGGCCGGGACCGCGTCGGTCGTGGGACGGGGGACGGTGACCGTCCGGCGTCAGGGCCGGATGGAGGCGGTTCCCGCCGGCCAGACGGTGACGGTCTCCGCGCTCGTCGGCATGGCCGGCGCCGGGCCCGTGCCGGCCACGCCCGCAGAGGAGCCGGCGGCGTTCGTCGCCGCCGCGGCCCCGACGTCGCCCCTCCTCGGCGACCTCGGCCGCCTGACCGCGGACTTCGACGCCGCCGTCGGCGCCGGCGACCCCCGCGCCGCGGTCAAGGCGGTGCTGGGACTCGACGACATCGTCCTGGCCTGGTCGCGCGACAGCCTCGAGTCCGACGAGCTCGACCGGGCCCGGGCCGCGCTCCGGTCGATGGTGGTGCGCCTCGGCGAGGCCGCCGGGAGCGGGTTGCGCGACCCCCGGGAGGTCGTCGCCCCCTTCGTCGAGGCCCTCCTGGCCACCCGCCGGCGTGCCCGCGAGGACCGCCGGTGGGCGGAGGCCGACGCCCTTCGCCAGCGGCTGCTGGAGGCGGGCGTGGAGGTGAAGGACACACCCGAAGGGACGTCGTGGGACCTCCGGTAACCTGACACCACCGGTGCCCGCCCCCATCGTCTAGCGGCCCAGGACACCGCCCTTTCAAGGCGGCGGCACGGGTTCGAATCCCGTTGGGGGCGCGACTGCGGCGCCGGGGCGAAGAACCCGCGAGCCTCAGGCCCGGTCGGCGTCGCCGGTGGAGGCGGCGGCGTGGTCCTCCTCTTCCTCGTCGGCGACCTCCCGCTGCTCGGCAACAGCTCGTTCGTGGGCGTGGTCGCCATCGGCTCCCGGTCGCCGGGCGGTCAGCTCTGCGAACCGGCCGTCGTGGCCGTAGAGGATCACCGTGTCGCCCGGCTGGATGCTAGTGTGCTTCGTGGGAACCCCGAGGTACGACCCGTCGGCCCGGACGATGCCCAGGACGAGGATCCCCTCGTCGCGCAGCCGGAGTTCGCCGAGGGTCCGGTCGGTGATCCACGCCCCCGCGTCGGCGAGCATCTCCTTCACCTCGTACTCGCCCGACACGTGCAGGATCGCTGCGTAGTCCCGGACCTCGAGGTCGGTGAAGCGGGCCAGGCCGCGGCCGATCACCGTGGACAGCCGCTTGTCGACCCAGCTGGATGCCGACAGCCAGTAGACGCAGACGAGACCCGCGAACAGGACCAGGGCCCGGATCATGCGGGCGCCGGCGTTGGCCTTGCCGACGATGCCGGCCAGGATGCCGGCCACGCTGGTGGCCAGCCCGACGCTCCCGAGGAGCATCAGGGCCATGATGATGCGGCGGCGGGCGGGGTGGGCCACGACCGCCTCGGACTCCGTGGTCGTGAAGCCCACGCCGGTCAGAGCCGACCGGGCCTGGAAACGGGCGGACGGGCGCGAGAGCCCCGTGGCCGTGAGGGCGATGGTGGCGATGCGGGTGATGAGCAGCGACAGCATGGCCACGACGAGGAGCAGGATGATGCCGTACATGCTCAGTCCCTACCCATCCAGCCGTGGGTGGTTCAGCCGCGGTCTCAGCAGACCAGCAGGGCCCGGGGTGGGAAGGTGGTGCGCACGCCGCCGTAGGGGTTGGTGACGCGGAAGGTGCCGTCGTCGTCGAGATGCGCGCTCCACCCCGGCGTGTGGAGCAGCTGGTGGTGGCGGCGGCAGGCCAGCACGAGGTTCGCCAGCCGGGTCGGCCCGCCCCGCTCGACCCAGCGCACGTGATGGCCGTCGCACCACGGAGCGGGGCGGTCACAGCCCGGGAAACGGCAGTGCTCGTCCCGGACCACCAGGGCGTTCCACAGCGGGGCGGGGATGGTGCGGGTGGAGGTGCCGTAGTCGAGGATGGTGGAGGCCCCTTCCACCACGGCCCGGTGCACGGCCGCGTCGCAGGCCAGGCGGGCCAGCGTCGCCGGATCCACGCTGGTGCCGTCCACGAAGCGCCCCGCACGGCCGGCCGCCAGGTCCCCGGCGTCGAGCACCACGTTGAGGTGGGGGCGGTGGCGGCCGCGGGGCCGGACCCGGTGGTGGTCCAAGAAGAAGGCACAGATGTCGCTCAGCGCGTCGGCCCGCCGCCAGGCTGCGCTGCGGGGCTCCTCGCCCTCGCCGTTGGGAGTCTCGGCCACCCGCAGGGCGGTGGCCACCCGGGTGGCGGCGATGCCGGCGACGTGGGCGGCCTGGCGGGACGGGGTGTTGTCCGAGGGCCAGGTCGAGGCCATCGTGGCCAACGTGAGCGAAGCCACGGCCGACACCTACGCGGCCCACGAGGCCGA
>DASZOE010000077.1:0-1561 GCA_035550945.1 Acidimicrobiales bacterium | reverse complement strand
GGGCTCGGCCCGCCCGGCCCGGACGCGGTTGCACAGCCCGTTCTCGGCCACCCACACCTCGAGCCCGGGCTCGGCGCTGGCCCGGCACCAGGTGGTGAGGCCCTCGGGGTGCACGGGGTCGTCCCAGAGGGGGCGGAAGGGCCGCCAGCTCCGTCCGCCGGCCGTCCGCCTCCCCGGGAGGCGCAGGCGGTCGGCCAGGGTCGGGTTGTAGTAGTCGACGAGGACGGCGTCGAGCGGGCGCTCGTGGGGGCTCTCCCAGACGGCGGCCACGGCCCGGGGGAACGCCTGCTCCAGGGGGACGGCGGACGGCACGAGCCGCCGGAGGAGGGCCTCGCGCCGCCCGGGCGGGGGCAGGGCCGCGTACCAGGCGCGACGGCGCTCCCGCAGCCAGGTCCCGAGACGGTGGCGGTCGACGCCCCGGCCCCGGGCCAGCAGCACGTCGAGCAGGAGGCGGTCGAGCTCGTACACCGACGAGGCGTGGTTGTTCACCGAGACCACGGCGTCGGGGCGGTGACGGTGCAGGGCGCCGTAGGCGAGGACGTGGGCGGCCAGCAGGTGGTCCGACGCCCGCACCAGGTCGCCGACCGCGGCCAGGCGCCCGGGAGGGAAGGCGCCAGTGACCCAGGTGAGGGCGGCCAGGGCATTCGGCTCGTTCAGGGTGATCCAGTGCCGGGCCCGGGAGCCGAGGCGGGCCGCGACCGTCTCGGCCCAGCCGGCGAAGCGCTCGGGCGCGTCCAGGCGCAGCCAGAGGTCGGGCCCCAGCCAGTGGGGATGGGCGAAGTGGTGCAGAGCGACCACGGGCAGGAGTCCCCGGTCGGTGCAGCCGTCGACGATGGTCGCGTAGCGCTCGAAGGCGCTCTCGTCGGTCCGCCCCTCGGCCGGCTCGCACCGCGCCCACTCCACCGACAGCCGGAAGGCGTCGCACCCGGCGGCCACGGCCCGGTCCAGGTGGTCCTCCCAGCGGTTCCAGAAGTCGAGGGCGGTCTCCGACGGCTCCACCCGTCCCCCCTCCTCCCAGTCGCGCCAGTTGTTGGCGGGCTGGCCGGGGAGGTTGTAGCCACCCTCGACCTGGAAGCCGGCGGTGGCCACGCCGAAGCGGAAGCCGGCGGGGAGGGGTGGCGCCACGGGCGCGACGGTAGGCGGCAAGTAGGGTCCCGGCGGTGCCAACGCTGGTCTGCTTCCACGCCCACCCCGACGACGAGGCCATCGCCACGGGCGGCACCATGGCCCGGGCCGCGGCCGACGGCCACCGGGTCGTGCTGGTGGTGGCGACCAGGGGCGAGCACGGCGAGGTCCCCGACGGCTTCCTGAGCCCGGGCGAGCCGCTCTGGGAGCGGCGGGTGGCCGAGACCCACGCCGCGGCCGAGATCCTGGGCGTGTCCCGGGTGGAGTTCCTCGGCTACGTCGACTCGGGCATGGTGGGCACGCCCGAGAACGACCTCCCCGAGTCGTTCTGGCAGGCCGACGTGGAGGAGGCCTCCCGCCGCCTCACCGTCATCCTGGAGGAGGAGCGGGCCGACGTGCTCACCGCGTACGACGAGAACGGCGTGTACGGTCACCC
>DASZOE010000076.1:0-4771 GCA_035550945.1 Acidimicrobiales bacterium | reverse complement strand
CCCCTTCGGGCCCCGGCGGCGCGGGCGGCTGGCGCCCGGCCCAGGTCGTCCTCGCCGTCATCGGCGTCGTGCTCGTCGTCGTCCTGGCTGCCGGCGTCCTCATCCAGCTGCCCTACGTCAGCATCGCCCCCGGCTCGGCTCGGCGCGTCGACGACCTCATCAAGGTCGAGGGACACCCCGTCTACCCGGCCAAGGGTCGGGTCCTGTTCACCACGGTGGCCGTCCGTGAGGACATCAACCTCTGGGAGGCGGTGGGGGGCTGGCTCGACGACGACGTCTCCGTCCTGAGCGAGAAGCAGGTCCGGGGGCCGCATCCCCGGGAGGAGTACCACGAGATGAACGTCGAGGCCATGGCCGACTCCAAGGCCGCGGCCGAGGCCGTCGCCCTCCGTCACCTGGGCTTCCGTGACCTGTCGGCCGGGGCGGAGGTGCAGTCGGTGGAGCCGGGGCTGCCGGCGGCGTCGGTGGTGCAGGAGGGGGACGTGATCGTCGGCATCGACGGCAAGCCGGTCAAGGAGCCGGCCGAGGTGGTGGCCGGCATCCGCGCCCACCAGCCCGGCGACGAGGTGCGTCTCACCGTCGTGGGGGCCGATGGGCCGCCCACCGACCGGACAGCCACGCTGGCCCGGGGCGAGCAGGGCCAGGCCCTGCTGGGGGTCCGTCTCACGACCAAGCTGGAGCTGCCCTTCACGATCAGCATCGACTCCGGCAACATCGAAGGGCCGTCGGCGGGCCTGCCGTACTCGCTGGCCCTTCTCGACGAGCTCACGCCCGGCGAGCTCACCGGGGGAGCCAAGGTGGCGGCCACCGGCGAGCTCGGCTCGGACGGACGGGTGGGGCCCATCGGTGGCGTCGCCCAGAAGGCGGTCGCGGTGCGGCGGGCCGGGGCTGCGCTCTTCCTCGTGCCCCGGGCGAACTACGACGAGGCCCGGGCCCATGCGGGGTCGCGCCTGCGGGTGGCCGCCATCGACTCCTTCGACGACGCCCTGCGGGCGATGGCCGACCTGCCGGGGAGCAACGCCGGGTCGCTCGCCCAGGCCGCTCCGGGGACCTGAGCCCATCGGCGGCGCCCGGCCACCCGGGCTAGCATCGGGGCCGGAGACCCAGCGCCGGGGGGCCCTCCGAGGTTCTCGATGACTGACCACCCCTGCCCCCGGCCAGCCTTGGGCCTGTGACGAGCTCTGACGCCGTCCTCCGGTTCGCCGCGGAGTTCGCCACCCTGCTGGTGGCGGTCGCGGGGGTGGCCGTGGTCGTCCTGCGGCCCCGGCTGCTGGGCATCGGTGCCCAGTCCCGCATCGCCCTCGCCCTGGGCTTCGTGGCGCTCACCGCCGCCGCCTTCCTGCACGGCTCCCTCGTCCTGGAGGCCGACGACCCGCCCCTCGTCCTGGTCCGGTCCCTGGCCGTCGTGCTGCTGGCGTTCGGCACGCTGGGCTGGGGCGAGGACCGGGCCACGCGCCGGGTGGTCTGGGCCGCCCTGGTACTCATCACCCTGGCGGAGGCCACGGCGCTGGTGGGCTCGGCCGAGCTCGCCAACGGGACCCGGGCCGTGGGCGCGCTCGGGCTGGGCGCCGTCCTCGTCAGCTCGGCCCGGCGCTCGATCCCGGCGCGGGTGGCCACGAGCACGGCCGCCACTCTCCTCATCGTCGTCCTCGCCGTCTCCGTGGCCCTCTCGGTCGTGATCTCCGACAACATCGAGGGCGAGGCCCTCCGCCGGGTGGAGGCCCGGGCCCAGGCCGAGGCCGGCGCCGTGATCGACACGGCCATTGCCGCGGCCAAAGCGGACGCCACCCTGATCGCGGCCAGCCTGCAGAGTTCCCGTGTGGCCGCCCTGGAAGCGGTCGCGGCCAACCCCGGGGCCGACGCCCAGATCGAGGAGGACATCAACACCCTGGCCCGAGCCGAGCTCATCGACGGTCGCAGCCCGGTGCTCTACATCACCGCCGACCGGAAGCTGATCCTCCAGCGCAACATCGACCGGGCCGGAGCCGAGGTGCTGGCCGGCTCGCAGGCGGTGACCGACGCCTCCAACGGCGGGATCGTGAGCTCGGTAGAGGTCGTCTCGGGAGGGCGGGCGCTGGCGGTGGGCGTGGTGCCGGTGGGTTCGCAGGGGCGCCTGCTCGGATTCGCCATCGCGACCAGCTCTCTCGACGACCAGTACTTCGGCACCCGGTCCGGCACCGACCCGAACCTCGGCCTGGCCATCGTCGGACGCGACGGGCTGCTGGCCGGCCAGGGAGGCCATCTGCCGGACCGGGCCGTGGCCGACGTGGGCCGGGAGGCCCTCGGTCCCGCCGGCGAGGCCTCGAGGATCACCGCCGGAGCGTTCCTCGCCGCCCACAAGGTGGAAGCCACCGGTGGCGTCGACCTGGCCGTGGTGGCGGCCACGCCGACGTCGGTCGTCGACGACACCCGGGCGTCGTTGTTCCGGACCTTGTTCCTCGTGGCCCTGGTCACCGCCCTGGCCGCCTTCCTCGCCGCGCTGCTCGTCGGCGAGCGCATCGGTGTCGGCCTCCGCCGTCTGGCCGTGGCCGCCGCCGAGATCCAACGCGGTGACTTCGGCACCCGAGTCGACATGAACAGCCAGGACGAGCTCGGCGTGCTGGGCTCGACCCTCAACTCCATGGCCGGATCCATCCAGACCCTCACCACCGAGCTGCGCCAGAACCGTGACGAGGAGGCCGCCCTTCGCGCCCGCCTCGAGGCCGTCGTCGGGGGCATGGGCGAGGCGGTCGTGGCCGTCGACACCAACGGTTGCATCACCACCTTCAACGGGGCCGCAGAGGAGCTGTTCAGCCTCGGGGCCGAGCAGGTGGAGGGCAAGCCCGTTGTCGACGTGGTCCACGTCGCCCGCGAGGACGGCACCGACCTCAGCCCCCGCCTGGCCCATCCCGACCCCGGACGCTGGCGGGACGCCGCCGTCGTCGAGACGGCCGACGGGATCCGCGTGCCGGTCGCCCTCTCGGCCGGCGGGCTCATGGGCTCGGAAGGACGAGTCGGGGGCGGGGTGTACGTGCTACGGGACATGCGTCGCGAGCGGGAGGCGGAGCGGGCCAAGGCCGACCTGCTGGCCAACATCAGCCACGAGCTGCGGACCCCGCTCGTGCCTATCAAGGGCTACTCGATGATGCTGCGCCGGGGGCGGCTCAAGGCCGCTGATGCCAGGGACGGCGTCCAGGCCATCTCGGACGCCGCCGACCAGCTCGAGCGGGTCGTCAAGCGCCTGCTGGAGGTGGCTGAGGGCGGCAACGGGGCCGCAGGCCGGTTCACCATGGTCGGCCCCCGGGACCTCGTCCAGTCGGTGGCCACGCGCTGGAAGCGTCGGGAGGGCCTGCGCCACCGCATCGAGAGGCACACCGCTCGCAACCTCCCCGAGCTGCTCGTCGACCGCGAGCGTCTGGAGGAGACCTTGGACGAGTTGATGGAGAACGCCGCCAAGTTCTCGCCCGAGGGCAGTCGTATCCGGATCGGCGCCCGGCTCGACCAGATGGTCGACGGGCGGCGGGCGGTCGCCCTGTACGTCAGCGACGAGGGCCGGGGGATGAGCGAGAACGAGCTCAGCCGCATCTTCGACGACTTCGCCCAGGCCGACACGTCGGCCACCCGCGCCGTCGGCGGACTGGGCCTCGGTCTGTCGGTGGTGCGGCGCACGGTCGAGCTCCACGGTGGGGAGCTGCGGTGCGAGACCAAGGAGGGCAACGGGTCCTGCTTCTTCATAGCGCTGCCCGTCGAGCAACGATCGGGTGCAGAGGCATGACATCAGCACCGGCCAGGGGGCGCCGCGCCCTCGCCGCTCTCGCCCTCGTCGCCGTGGTGGCCGCGGGGTGTTCGGACGGTGGCGGGGGAGGCGGCCCCGAGGCGCGCCTCACGGTCGACGGACGGGCGGAGGTGGCCCGTTCCGGGGGTGGCTTCGAGCCCGTCGAGGGACGCCGCACCCTCGACGTGGGCGACCGGCTCCGCGTGGTCGAGGGGTCGGCGGTACTGCGGGCCGGAGCTCGAGCTGAGGTCCCCCGCCGACGGCAACGGCGTCGAGCCCGCCCTCACGGCCGGAAAGGCCCTGCTCACGGCGGACGAGAGCCCCCTGCGGGTGGTGGCCGGCACCGAGGCGGTGACGGTCACCGGTGGCTCGGCGCGGGTGGAGCGCGACGGGGGCGCGCTGATCGCCTCGTACACGGCGACCGCCACCGTCACCGCCGGGGGGCGCACGCTGAGGGTGCCCCCCCTGCGCCAGGCGACGGTGAGCGCCACGGGGGAGCTGGACGACAAGTTGGTCCCTCTTGCGTACGTGGCGGGAGACCCATGGGACGTGCGCTTCCTCGGCGACTTCATCGACCTCGGCAACCAGCTGGTCGCCCGCAGCAACGGGTTCACCGCCCAGCTCCGTCCCGGGGAGGGGCGCACGGTCGGCTTCTACCGCACCCTCTTCCCCGCGCTCGAGAACGAGCCCGGTCTCAGCGACGCCTCGTTCGACCTGGCCCGGCCCCCCGGCGAGAACCTCGTGGGCCTGGCCATCACAATCCAGGGCACGAAGGGCAGCTTCGCCGAACGGCTCCGTTCGGTCTTCGGCTTCCGCGACGAGGGCGCGGAATGGGGCCTGGTGGCCGCCGAGCAGGGGGTCGACCGGGCGCCGCTCGTGTCGGGCGTCGACCACGCCATCTCCCAGGGGCCGGCGAGCCCTGCCGAGCAGCCGCCTCCACGGGTGGCGGCGCCGGCGCCGAGCCGGCGGACGCCGACGACGCAGAGGCCGACGCGGTCCCGACCCCCGGGCACGATC
>DASZOE010000075.1:0-3973 GCA_035550945.1 Acidimicrobiales bacterium | reverse complement strand
CGCCGGCACCGCCCAGTAGCGGCGGCGGCGGGCTGCGGATTACCGCCAGCACCATCACCGTCAACGTCGACGGCCACCGGCTGTTCGGCGGCCCGCGCCGGGCGACCGGGCGCAACAGCCGTGGGGGGCTCGCTCATCGGTAGGCTCGACCGATGGCCGAGAAGATCACCGTCGGCGCCGACGGCGCCCTCGTCGTCCCGGACGAGCCCCTGATCCCGTACATCCAGGGCGACGGCACCGGTATCGACATCTGGCCCGCCACCCAGCGGGTGCTCGACGCCGCCGTCGCCCGGCACCGGCGACGCATCGCCTGGGTCGAGGTCCTGGCCGGCCAACGGGCCTTCGACGAGACCGGCGAGTGGCTGCCGGCCGAGACCGTCAGCGCCTTCGCCGAGCACGTCGTCGGCATCAAGGGGCCGCTGACGACGCCCGTGGGCGGCGGCATCCGCAGCCTCAACGTGGCTTTGCGCCAGCTCCTCGACCTCTACGTGTGCCTGCGGCCGGTGCGCTGGTTCCCGGGCGTGCCCTCGCCCGTGCGCCACCCCGAGAAGGTCGACATGGTCATCTTCCGGGAGAACACCGAGGACGTCTACGCGGGCAAGGAGCTCCAGGAGGGCACGCCCGAGGTCAAGCGCCTCATCGGCTTCCTCCACGAGGAGTTCGGGTGGGAGATCCGTCCCGACTCCGGCATCGGCCTCAAGCCCGTGTCCGAGACGGGGTCCAAACGGCTGGTGCGAGCGGCCGTCGAGTACGCGGTCAAGAAGAACCGCCGCTCGGTGACCCTCGTGCACAAGGGCAACATCCAGAAGTTCACCGAGGGGGCGTTCCGGGCCTGGGGCTACGAGCTGGTGGCCGAGGAGTTCTCGGACGTGGCCGTGGGCTGGGAGGACTGCAACGGCGAGCCCGGCGGCCGCATCCTCGTGAAGGACACCATCGCCGACATCTTCCTGCAGCAGGTCCTCACCCGGCCCGACGAGTTCGACGTGATCGCCACGACCAACCTCAACGGCGACTACGCGTCCGACGCTCTTGCCGCCCAGGTGGGGGGCATCGGGATCGCGCCCGGCGGCAACATCAACTACGTCACCGGTCACGGGATCTTCGAGGCCACCCACGGCACCGCCCCCAAGTACGCCGGCCTCGACAAGGTGAACCCCGGCTCCCTCCTGCTGTCGGGCGTGCTCATGCTCGAGCACCTGGGCTGGCAGGACGCGGCCGACGACGTGGTGCGGGCCCTCGAGGCCACCATCGCCGACCGCATCGTCACCTACGACTTCGCCCGCCTCACCGAGGGCGCCACCGAGGTCAAGACGTCGGAGTTCGCCTCGGCGATCATCGACCGCCTCCCCCTGTGAAGCTCGCCGGGTCCTGTCCCGCCCTGCGGGCGGCGGTCTCACGATGAAGATCACGATCGTCGGCGCCGGGTTCTACGGCTCCACCCTCGCCCAGCGGGTGGCCCAGGCCGACTACGCCCGGGAGGTCGTCCTCACCGACATCATCGAGGGCCGACCCCAGGGCCTGGCGCTCGACCTCGTGCAGAGCCGGCCCATCGAGGGGTTCGAGACCCGCGTGATCGGCACCAACGGCTACGAGGAGACGGCAGGGTCCGACGTCTGCGTCATCACCGCGGGCGTGGCCCGCAAGCCGGGCATGAGCCGCCTCGACCTCCTCTCGACCAACGCGGAGATCGTGGCCGGCGTCACCCGCCGCCTGATCGAGCGTTCACCCGACGCCGTGCTGATCGTCGTGACCAATCCCCTCGACGAGATGACGGCGCTGGCGGGAGCCGTCTCGGGACTGCCGCCGGCCCGGGTGATGGGCCAGGCGGGCATGCTCGACTCGGCCCGCTTCACCCATTTCCTGGCCGAGAAGGCGGGCGTCTCCCCGGCCCGGGTGGAGGCGTTCACCCTGGGCTCCCACGGCGACACCATGGTCCCGGTGCCGTCGCTGGCCCGCATCTGGGGGCGCCCCCTGCGGGAGGTCCTCGACGACGAGGCCGTCGCCGAGGTCGTGCAGCGCACCCGCGACGGCGGGGCGGAGATCGTGGCCCTGCTGCGGACGGGCTCGGCCTACTTCGCCCCCTCCTCGGCGGCCGAGGCCATGGTCCGGGCCGTGGCGCGGGACACGGGCGAGGTCATGCCCGTGAGCGCCCGCGTGGAGGGGCCCTACGGGATCGAGGGGGTGTGGCTGGGGGTCCCGGCCCGCATCGGGCGGGACGGTGTCCGGGAGATCGTCGAGCTGTCGCTGGCCGACGACGAGCTGGCCGCCCTCAGGGAGGCGGCCGAGGCCGTCCGGGCCCGCCAGGCGGACGTCACCGCCTTCGCCTGACCCGACCGGGGAGGGCATGCTCCAGCTCGAGAGGCGGGCCCTCTTCGAGCTCCGGGCCTCCTCGGTGGCGGCCGGGGTCGCCGATCTGGTGGCGCGGCTAGCGCGCCGCGCCCCGGTCAGTCGCGGGGACGGGCGCGCGAGCCTCGCAGCAGGACCACGAGGGGCATGGCCAGGAAGGCGACGAGGGCGACGGGCACGAGCGCGACGGCGGCGCCGAAGATGGTGGGGGACTCGGACAGGAGGCTGAAGGAGAACAGGGCCACGGCCAGGGCCACGAGCGCGACGGGCACGAACACGACCAGCTCGCCCGGGCCCCGGCGGCCCTCCTCGGGAGGGTCCTCCTCGAGGTCGGCGGCGGCCACGCCGTCGGGCTCGAACCACTCGGGCCACGGCGCCTCCCCGTCAGCCCCCGGCTCGTCCGCCGGTGGGGGGGCCCGGTCCACGGTGGCGTCGTAGGCCCGCCGGCGGGCGGGGTCGCCGAGCACGGCCCACGCCCCGTTGATAGCGACCATCCGCCTCCGCGCCTCGTCGAGCACGGCGGCATCGGCACCGCTGTGGGCGTCGGGATGGTGGCGGCGGGCCAGCCGGTGGTAGGCCCGTTTGATCTCGTCCTGCGACGCCTCCGGGCCGACGCCCAGCTGGTCGTAGAGCGTTGCCATCAGTACTCCGTGGTGGCGCGCAGCGGGCCGAAGACGTCGCCGAGCTCGAAGAGGAGGGCGGCGTGGCCGGTGTCTGCGTTCGGGCCACGCAGGCCGGCCTCTGCGTTCGGGCCACGCAGGCCGGCCTCTGCGTTCGGGCCACGCAGGCCGGCCAGCATCCCGACCCGGCCGGCGAGCTTCCGGCGGCCGGTCGCGAACGCCGCCGCGGGGCTCAGCCGGCCCTGGCTGATGGCGGCGGCGGTGGCGTAGTCGGAGACGACGTCGAGGTCGGCGGCGTGACCGTCGGGTTCGACCGACACCCTCCCGCCGCCGATCCGGACGGTGTAGGCCACGTCCCCGTCCGGACCGCCCCGGACGAGCTGGCGGATTCTGAGCTCGGGGCCGGTGGCCGCCTCGAGCAGCGCCTCGCTCGCGGCCGCGGCGGCCGCCATCCCGTCGAGCCACTCGGGCGAGAGGAAGCGGGCCACGACCCCATTCTCCCCCGGTACGGTGCGGCGATGGCACCCGGCCCCGGCTCGGGGATGGCACCGGCCGACGAGCGCCCGCATCGCCCCGGTCCCGAACCCGAATGGGAGGAGTCGTGGCACTTCGACTTCGTGGCCCACGACGGGTCGCTGGGCGGTTTCGTCCGCCTGGTCCTGCGCCCGGGCGAGGGCACGGCCTGGTACTGGGCGTACCTGGCCGGGCCCCGGCGGGCGGTGGTCGTCGTGCGCGACCACGAGCTCGAACCTCCGCCCGGGCGGACCCTCGAGCTGCGGGGCCCGGGCCTGTGGGCGCAGCTGATCTGCGAGAGCCCGCTCGACCACTGGAGCGCGGGGCTGGAGGCGTCGGGCGTGGCCCTCGAGGATCCCGCCGAGGGGCTCCGGGGGGAGCGGGGCCATCCGATCCCCCTCGGCCTCGACCTGGAGTGGGAGGCGGCCGGTGCTCCGGCGCTCGAGGGCAGCGGCTACTCCCAGCCGGCGACCGCCCACGGGGAGGTGCTGCTC
>DASZOE010000074.1:0-8868 GCA_035550945.1 Acidimicrobiales bacterium | reverse complement strand
GCCCGGCCGGGCCGCGACCGGCGGGATGGTGGTGGCCTGGGCCCGGGTCCTGGCCCGGCGCTCCTCCTCGGCCTGCGCGGCCCGGGCCTGCTCGACGGCCCGGGTCAGCCGGTCGAGCTCCCGGGCCGCCTGGGTGCGACGCTCGCGCAGGTTCTCGAACGCGCCGGCCCGGGCTCCCTTCGCCCGTTCGAGGCTGGCCAGCTCCTTCCGGAGGTCCTCCCGCTCGGCCCGGTACTGCCGGAGCGAGTCGGTGGAGGTGTCGGCGATCACCCGGCTGTACTGCTGGGCCTGGACCACCTTGTTGGCGTCGGCGATGCGCAGGAGCCGGGCCAGGGGAGCGTTGCCCTCGACGTACAACCGGATGGCCAACTCCCTGACCCGGTCGCGGACGGCGTCGACGCGGGAGTCCACCCGGGCGAGCCGGGTCTCGGTGAGGGCCACCGCATCCGCCGCCAGCGCCAGCTCCTCCTGGGCGTCGGCCAGCTCGCCGGCGGCCTGGTTGGCCCGTCTCTGGGCCGCCTTCAGGTCGTCCTCGGGGGCGGCGACGGCGGGTAACGGCGCAGCCAGCAGCACCAGGACGGCGAGGGCGCCGCCCGCGAGCGCGGCCCGAGGGCCTCGGAGGCACGGCATGACGGCGTATGACTCTAGGCCCCCGGTACGGGACGCATAGCGTCGGGACCATGAGTCAGGGGACGGACTTCGTCATCACCAACGCCCAGCTCCTCGACCCCGCCGCCGGTGAGCGCCGGCCCGGGGCGTCCGTGAGGGTGGAGGGCGACCGCATCGTGGAGGTGTCCGAGGACGGCGGCGCCGTCTCCCGGCCCGAGGGCGGGAGGGCGATCGACGCCGGCGGGCGCACGCTCATGCCCGGGCTCATCGACGCCCACGTCCACGCCGCCATCACGACCATGGACCTGGCCGCGATGGCCCGCCGCCCGTCCACCCGTGTGGGCATCGAGGCCAAGGTGGTGCTCGAGCGCATGCTCCGGCGGGGCTTCACGACGGTGCGGGACGCCGGCGGCCTCGACGCCGGGTTGCAGGAAGCGGTCCGGCTCGGCCTGATCAGCGGCCCCCGCGTGTTCCGGTCCGGGCGGGTGCTGTCCCAAACCGGCGGCCACGGCGACATCGCCCCGGTGAGCAACGACCCCCACATCGGGGCCTGCTCGATCAGCAGCTCGACCTTCTCCCACGTCGCCGACGGGGTCGATGCCGTCCGCCGGGCCGCCCGCGAGGAGCTGAAGGGCGGTGCCGACCAGATCAAGGTCATGGCCGGCGGCGGGGTGGCGACGCCGACGGATCCCATCGACATGGTCCAGTACACGGAGGAGGAGATACGGGCTGCGGTCGTGGAGGCCGCCGCCCGCCGGACCTACGCCTTCGCCCACGCGTACGTCGCGGAGGCCATCACCCGGGCCGTGCGCGCCGGGGTCCGCTCCATCGAGCACGGCAATCTCGTGGACGACGACGCGGCGCGGGTCATGGCCGAGCACGGCTGCTACCTGGTGCCGACCCTGGTCATCTACGAGCAGGTCGCGCAGTACGGCCGGGCCCTCAACTTCCCGGCCGAGGGCCTGGCCAAGCTCGACCGCGTCCTCGGCGCCGGGCTGGCGTCGATCGACGTCGCCGTCAGAGCCGGAGTGCAGCTCGGCTTCGGCACCGATCTGCTCGGCGAGACCCACGACGCCCAGTCACGGGAGCTGGTGCTGCGGGCGCAGGTCCAGGGCCCCGCCGAGGTCATCCGCTCCGCGACCACGGTCAACGCCGGCCTGCTCGGCCGTCCCGGGGAGCTCGGGGTCATCGCCCCCGGGGCCTACGCCGACCTTCTCCTCGTCGACGGCGACCCCCTGGGGGACATCGGCGTCCTGGGCGGCCAGGGCGACCACCTGGACCTCGTCGTCCGTGCCGGCGAGGTCGTCGTCGACAGGCTGGGCTGAAATCAGCGGTCAGGCCGGCTCGGCAGCCCGCCGGGAGACGTCGAAGCTGAACATCATCCCCGCCTGGTTGTGCTCGGCGATGTGGCAGTGCGCCATCCACCGCCCGGGGTTGGAGACGTCGAGCAGGATGTCCACGGTCCGGCCCGCGGGGAGCAGGACGGTGTCCTTCCACACCAGGTTGGGCTCGGGCTCGCCGTCCCGGGACAGGACGAGGAACCGGCCGGCGCCGTGGACGTGGAAGGGGTGGTGCATCGGGTGCTCCGATCCCTCCATCTCGTTGACCAGCCGGATCTTCACCCGATCACCCACGGAGAAGGCCCATCTGATGGCCGCGTTCTCGTCGTCGGTCTGGCGGTCGATGAGCTTCCAGATCATATTCGTGGCGTCCGTCTGCCGGTTGATCTCCGGCATGAGGTCCTCCCACTCGATGCCGTCGTCGGACTCGTGCCCGTGGTCGCCGCCGTGATGGGCCTCGGCCCCGGTGGGGGGCACCGGGAGCCCTGAGGACGGGACCAGCTTCATCCCGCACTTGGGGCACGTCGCCGGCTCCGTCGCGGTGACCTCGGGATGCATGGGACACGCGTAGGTCGTGGACGGCAGGGCCACCAGCTTCATCCCGCACTTGGGGCACGTCGTCGGCTCGGTGGCGGTGACCTCGGGGTGCATGGGACAGGCGTAGGAGTCGGCGGCGGTGTCGGCGCCTCCATAGAGAAGGGGCATCAGGGAGGAGAAGGCCAGCACCTTGTCGGGCGGCCGCTCGAGGTCGTGGCCGAGGGATTCGCGCTCGGCGACGAGCGTGGGGTCGCTGCGCAGCGTGTCGAACGTGCGCGCGGCCTCGCCGGCGGCCGTGCCCGCCACCCGGAACTCGCCGAGGGTGTAGACGTGATCCGGCGTGCGGTGCTCCAGGGGCACCGCGCCGGGCGTGTCGAACAGGACGTCGACGATCGCTCGCTCCGACGGGGCGAGCAGGACCTCCTCGACGAACGTCTCGTGCTCGTAGCGACCGCTGTCGCCGCCGACGAGCTTTATCCGGGCACCGGGGAGGGCGACCTTGAAGATGCGGGTGTTCGCGGTGTTCACGAGGCAGAGGCGGACGACCTCGTTCACGGCCGCCGACTCCGAGAGCGTGGTCTGCCCGTTCGTGAGCATGACGTTCCCGAACCGGCCCATCGCCGTGAAGCTCAGGCCTTCCCGCCAGAACGGTGCGACATGCCCCTCCTCGACCAGCAGGTCGTCGAGCGTGATGCTGAGCTGGCGGTCGGCGGCGGGCCAGTACCCGGGCTCGGCGGGATCGACGAGGATGGTGCCGTAGAGGCCCATCTCCAGGCCGTAGTCCTCCCGGATGTGGGGGTGGTACCAGTAGAACCCGGGGTCGGGGAACTGGACCTTGTAGCGGAAGGTCCCTCCGACGGGTATCGGGGCCTGGGTCTCGTGGGGCACCCCGTCGTAGCGGTTCTCCAGCCGCAGTCCGTGCCAGTGCACGGTCGCCTCCGTGTCGCCGTCGTTCCTGACCTCGACCTCGATCTCGGAGCCCTCGTCGACCTGCAGCACGGGGCCGGGGATGCTCCCGCCGTAGGCGAGCATGCGCACCAGGTCGTCACCGATGCGCTTGGCGACCGGGGCGATGCGGAGCTCGAAGCGGTCGCCGTCGTGGAGGCGGACGACCTCGGGCGTCGAGGCGGGCTCCAGGCCCGTCGTGTCGGTGGAGAAGCCGTCGTCGGGTTCGCCCGGCGCTCTGCTCAGGTCGGTCATGGGATTACCTCCCGCAAACTCTTCGGGCAGGGCCTTCCCGCGACGCTATCGCCCTGCGGAGGGCAACCTTCCTCGCCCGGCTCCTCGGCGGAAGGCTCCGCCAGAGCCTCCTCGGACGCGATCGGGCCTGGCGCCTTCCCGGGCGGCGCGACCATGCGGCGTGACCAGCGACGCCACCCGGGTCTTCGTCTACGGAACGTTGATGCCGGAAGAGGCCCGTTGGCCGGTGCTGGCGCCGTATGTGACCCGGTGGGAGAGGGCCACGGCCCGAGGGCAGCTGTGGGACTCGGGCCGGGGCTATCCGGCGGTGCGTTTCGAGGACGGCGCCGGCGTCGTCCCCGGGTTCGTCGTCACCCTTGACGCGGCCCGCGCCGCGGACGTCATCGCCGCCCTCGACGCCATGGAGGGCGAGGGCGTGCTGTACCGCCGCGTCGAGGTCAGAACGTCGGCGGGGGAGGCCACGAGCTACGAGTGGCTCGGGTCGACGGACGGCCTGGTGCCCTTGCCCGGCGGCTGGCCGCCGACCGCCTGACCGGCTCGGGCCGCCTCGGCGTCGACCTCGGCCCTCCGGCGCTCGAGGAACCGGCGCTCGGCCGCGTTCGTCGCCAGGGCCAGGGCGCTGTCGTACGCCTGGACCGCTTCAGCCGGGCGCCCCGCGCGCCGGAGCAGGTCGGCCCGGGTCGCGTGGAAGAGGTGGTAGCGGGCCAGGTCGAGGTCCTCGATGGCGTCCAGCGCGGGCACGGGACCGTCGACCTCGGCCAGGGCGACGGCACGGTTGAGTTGGACCACGGGGCCATGGGCAAAGGCGAGGAGCTGGTCGTAGAGCCGCAGGATCTGCTGCCAGTCGGTGGCGTCCGCCGTGGCCGCGTCGCTGTGGACGGCGTTGATCGCGGCCTGGATCTGGTACGGGCCGGGCCGGTTGCGGCGCAGGCAGCCCCGCACCAGGGCCTGTCCCTCGGCGATGAGGCTGCGGTCCCACCGATCGCGGTCCTGGTCGGCGAGGACCACGAGCTCGCCGTCCGGCCCCGTCCGGGCCGCCCGCCGGGACTCGGTCAGGAGCAGCAGGGCGAGGAGCCCCAGGACCTCGGGCTCGTCGGGCATCAGCTCGGCAAGGAGGCGAGCCAGGCGGATCGCCTCGGCGCACAGCTCGGCCCGGACCAGCTCCTCTCCGCTGGAGGCGGTGTAGCCCTCGTTGAAGACGAGATAGAGGACGGCCAGCACCGGGGGCAGACGGTCGGGCAGCTCGGCGTCGCCGGGGACCCGGTACGGGATCCTGGCGGCGCGGATCTTGCGCTTGGCCCGCACCAGCCGTTGGGCCATGGTCGCCTCGGGGACCAGGAAGGCGCGGGCGATCTCCGGGGTCTGCAGCCCGCCGAGGAGCCGCAGCGTCAGCGCCACCTGGGCGCTGGTCGCCAGGGACGGGTGGCAGCAGGTGAAGATCAGCCGGAGGCGGTCATCGGTCACCGGTCCCACCTCCCGGGGCGGTTCCTGGCTGGCGTGGACGAGGGCGGCCTGGGCATGACGGTCGTGGCGAGAGGACTCGCGCCGGAGCCGGTCGATGGCCCGGTTGCGGGCGGTCGTCGTGATCCAGGCGCCCGGGTTCGGTGGCGGTCCGGCAGCCCGCCAGCGCGCCACGGCCACGGCGAAGGCCTCCTGGACCGCCTCCTCGGCGATGTCGATGTCGCCGAAGAGGCGGACCAGGGTCGCCACGGCCCGGCCCGACTCGTGCCGGAAGACCTCCTCGACCCGTCGATCGTCGCTCGCCGTCACGAGCGCCGCTACCCCTCGGGCTCCTCCTGGAAGGGACGGACCTCGACCGGGGCCTTGCAGGCCTCCGTGGCCTTCGACGCCCAGCTCAGGGCCGCGTCCAGGTCGGGTGCCTCGATGATCCAGAACCCCCCGAGCTGCTCCTTGGTCTCGGCGAACGGACCGTCGGTGGTGAGCACCTGGCCGTCCTCCACCCGGACGACGGTCGCGGTGTTGGCCGGGTGCAGCCCTCCGGCGAAGACCCACACGCCGGCCGCCCTCAGCTCGTCGTTGAGGGTGTCGACGTCCTTGTACGCCTGCTCGATCTCCTCGGCCGACGGCTCCGGCGCACCCTCCACCATGTGCACGGACAGCAGGTACTGCGTCATCGGAACTCTCCTCTCCGGGAGCGGCGCCCTGCCGTCCCTTCACCCTGACGACGAACGCGACTCCCCGCGATCGACACCTTGCCGGAATTTCTTCGAACTTCGCGCCTCCCCTTTCTGCTTACCTTCTCCCGTGCCCATCTCGGACAGGAGACCGGAGGGAACCCGGGGCCGCCGGGAGCCTCCGCCGTTCCGCCCGGTCGTGGTACGCGAGGTCGCGCCGCTGAGCCCGCGGATGCGCAGGGTCACGCTGGCCGGGCCCGCGCTCGAAGGGCTGACCGTCGAGGAGCCAGCGGCCAGCGTGCGGCTGCTGCTCCCGGCCGACGACGGGGGGCTCGTCATCCCCCGCTGGAACGGGAACGAGTTCCTCCTCCCCGACGGGCGGCGGCCGCCGATCCGCACGTTCACGCCCCGGCGCTCCGACCCGGAGACGCGGGAGCTCGACCTGCACATCGTGGTCCACGGGCGCGGCGCGGCCTCACAGTGGGCCGACGCCGTCGGGCCGGGCGACCCGGCGGCCGTCTCCGGTCCCGGCCGGGGGTACACCGTCGCCCCGGACGCGCCGGCCTTCCTGCTCGCCGGCGACGAGACCGCCATCCCCGCCATAAGCCAGCTCCTCGAGGTCCTGCCCGCGCAGACGCCCGTGCAGGTGCTGATCGAGGCCGCCGCGCCCGACGCCCGGCTCGGGCTCCCGGACCACCCCGGCGCCAGTGTCGAGTGGTGCGACCTGCCGCTCGGGGCGCCGCCCGGGACCGCCCTCGTCGACGCCGTCGTCTCTGCCGAGCTCGTCCCCGGGACGAAGGTCTGGGTGGCCGGCGAAGCCGCGGCCGTGCAGCGTATCCGGCGGCACCTGTTCCAGGGCCTGGGCCTCCCCCGGACCCAGGCCTCCGTGCGGGGGTACTGGAAGTACGGGCGCACGGGGGGCGGCGACGACGACTGAAGCGGCGGCGGCTCGGACAGCCGCGCTCAGGAGAGGCGCGGAGGGCAGGCCACGCCGCTCCGCGCGCACTGGTCGGTGCCGGCGCCGGGGTCGACGCGCTCACCGGTGTCGGCGACGATGCGGTCGTCGCCCGGGCCGCCCGAGCTGAAGTCGGTGCCCTCGCCACCGAAGAGGACGTCGTTGCCGGTACCGCCGAACAGCGCGTCGTCGCCGGGCCCGCCGTAGAGCTGATCGTCGCCCCCGAAGCCGAGCAGCTGGTCGTTCCCGCCCAGGCCTTCGATGCGGTCGCCGCGGGGCGAGCCACAGATGACGTCGTCGCCTTCTGTGCCCTGGATGACGCCGTTTCCCGAGACGGTGCACGGGCGCTGCCACGTGCAGTGGCCGTCGAAGCCCGGGTTGAACGTGATGCGCTGCTGGTTCGAGCCGTCGGCGTCCATGACGTAGATCTCACGGTCGCCGTCCCGGTGGCTGTCGAACACGATCCTCGTGCCGTCGGGGGACCAGACGGGGAAGAGGTCGTCGCCCGGTGCGTCGGTGAGGCGCACCTTGCCGCTCCCGTCGGCGTTCATCACGTTGACGTCGTAGCTCGGGGGTGCTCCGAACGGCGTGTCGCGGGTGGTGTGGAACACGATCCTGGTGCCGTCGGGTGACACGTCGCCGGCGGCGTCCTCGGCGACCGGGTTCCGGGAGAGACGGCCGGGGTCACCGCCGAAGGAGTCCATCCTCCGGACGTCCAGGGCACCGGCCGTGCTGCCCCGGTCGCTGGAGAAGACGATCCACGTTCCGTCGGGTGACCAGGTGGGCAGGGCGTCGAAGGCCGGGTTGTTGGTGAGGTTGACGGGATCGCTCCCGTTGGTGTTCATCTTGTAGACCTCGAAGTTGCCGTCACGCGCGGTGTGGAACACCAGTTGCGAGCCGTCGGGGTGGTAGCCGCCGGGCCGGTCCTCGGGGGCGCCGTTGCTCGTCAGCCGGGTGACCCCCGAGCCGTTGCTGTTCATCCGGTAGAGCTCGGAGACGCCTCCCTCCCGGAAGCTCTCGAACACGATCTCCCGGCCGTCGGGGGTCCAGATGGGGTCGAAGTCCCACACGGAGTTGGTGGTGAGGCGCTGCACGTTGGCGCCGTCGGCGTCCATGGTGACCACCTCCATGGCTCCGGGGCCACCTCCCCCGAACTCCCGGGCGCAGGCGATGCGGCCGTTCACGGGCCCCGGGGGGGTCGCCCGAGCGGGCCCGTGGCCCACGAGGACGGCCACCATGCCCACGGCGGCGACCGCCGCACCCAACCTCCGGCGGGCGTCGCCCGCCATGGCCATCGACTGCCTCATCCGCCAGCCCCCTGTCGCGCCGAGATCGGGGGCTCATCCTCGCACAGCCTCGAACTGGCTCCGGAAGCGGGCCGCCCCCCCGCGCCAGAGGATGTCGCCCGGCTGCACGCCGGTATCCACCGCCGGTCTCACAGCACCACGATCACCTGCCCGGTCCCTAAGATCTCGCCCTTGAACAGCAGCCGCAGACCCGTCGCCGTCGTCGGCACCTCCCTGTGGGGGCGGTCGTCGCGCCGGGCTGGTCCTGCAGTCATCGGCCGCCTTTCGTCGCCGTTCATCGTCGCCCGCCAGGAGGTCGAGGCTCGTCGTCATCGCCGTGACCACCGGCTTGAGCGCCGCCGGGCGGCGACCGGAGACGCTCGGGGGGAAATTCCACTTGGCGAAGCGGTCGGGAGGCGCGGCGTCAAGGCCAGGGACGGACCCTTGCGGAGTACCGCGTGGCCGGTGATGTTTTTGAGAAATGTGATGCGAATGTGCAAGCTCCATTTGCGGTCATCTCTTGATCCATTTATCGAACACACGTACGATAATGGCGTGTTGGAGGACCTGGCGAAGGCGGTCGACGAGCTGGAGGTACCGGCCGATGGCGACGCCTTGGCCGCCGCCTTCGGCCTGCGCAGCCGCCTTGACGCGGCTCTCGCCGCGGCGGTGGCCACCCGGGTGGCGGCGATGCCGGCGACGTGGGCGGCCTGGCGGGACGGGGTGTTGTCCGAGGGCCAGGTCGAGGCCATCGTGGCCAACGTGAGCGAAGCCACGGCCGACACCTACGCGGCCCACGAGGCCGA
>DASZOE010000073.1:0-3582 GCA_035550945.1 Acidimicrobiales bacterium | reverse complement strand
TCCTTGGGGACCGGGCGGGCGGGTCCGGCGTCGACGTGGTGGACGACCACTCCCGGGCCCAGCTCCACCCGGGCCGGGAGGCGGGGGTCGTCCCGCCGGGTGTGGACGACGACGTCGTGGCCGAGCCGGCCCAGCTCGCTGGCGAGGGCGGCCACGTGCACGTTCTGGCCGCCCGCGTCCTCCCCGCCCAGCGTGGCGAGCGGGCTGGCGTGCTCGGAGACGAGCGCCACCCTCATCGCCGGTGCCTCGTGGGCGGCGCTGCCTTCCCGCCCGGCGGGCCGGCGACGTGCTCCTCGAGGAGGGCCTCCCAGTCGGCCAGGAAGCGGTCGAGGCCGTAGCGGGCCAGGGCCGCCTCGCGCGCCGCCTTGCCCAGCAGGCGGGCCTCCTCGGAGTCGGTCACGAGCCGGCGCAGCGCGGCCTCGAGCTCGTCGGGGCGGTTGCTCACCACTCCGGCTTCGGGAGGGACGGCCGCGGGCACCTCGGTGGTGGCCAGGGCCACCACCGGCATGCCCAGGTGCATCGCCTCCAGCAGCGACAGGCCGAGGGACGTCCAGCGCACCGGGTGCAGGTACACGCGCCGCCGGGCGATCTCGTCGTGGAGCCGGTCCTGGGGGAGGTCCTCGACGCCGCCGAGGGCGGCCGCGCCCATGCCGAACAGGTCGAGGGGCGCCGCCGCGCCGAAGCGGTCGAGGAGGTCGGTGCCGGTCACGCGCCGCCGGCGGGCTGCCTCGTTCACGACCACCGCGGCCCGAGCCAGCTCACCGGTGTAGCGGTAGCCGGGGTCGACGATGCCGTGCTCGATGACCCGGGTCGGCGTGGCGCCCGTGTCCCAGAAGAGGGCGTTGAAGTGGGTGACGTGCACCACCACCAGGTCGGGGCGGTCGGCGGCCGGGTGGCGCATCTCGTTGATCGGGCCCTCGGGGCTCGAGTGCTCGAGGTAGATGGCGGGCACGTCCCGGCCCGGCTCCCGGCCCCCCAGCCACTCCCGGGCCAGGCCGCCCAGCTCGGAGGGCCGCTGGAGGATGACGACGTCGACGGGGGCTGCGGCCGCCTCTTCGGCCGTCACCTCCACCACCGAGTCCGGCCAGTCCCAGGTGCGGGCCCGCCCCCGGCCGTCGGGGCCGCGGTCGGGCAGCACGGGCACGAGGTACTCGTGGTCGCCCTGCACGAAGGCGGTCGTCCACGATCCGTGCACGTGCCAGATCAGGATCCTCACCGGGCGCCCACCGCCATCGCCCGGCGCCCGCGCTCGAGGGTCTCGACGGCGGCCAGCACCTCGTCCACGGGGACGGTCTCCACGCAGGGATGACCGGCCACGGGGCAGGTCCGGGCCCGGCAGCCGGCGCAGGCGATCTCGTGGTTGCCGAGGAGCACGTGGGGCACTCCGTACGGGCGCCAGCAGACGGCGGGGACCGTCGGCGCGAAGACAGACACCACGGGTGTCCCGACCGCGGCGGCCAGGTGGGCGGGGCCGGTGTTGGGGGCGACGACCACCTCGGCGCCGGCCATGACGCCGGCGAGGGTCGCGAGGTCCGTGCGCCCGCCGAGGTCGACGACGCCGGGCCGACACGGGCCCGCCACCCTGGAGGTGAGCGACTCCTCGCCCGGGCCGCCGGTGACGACGACGCTGCGGCCGCTGGCCACCAGGGCGTCGACCAGCGCGGCGTTGGCCTCCGGCGACCACGCCCGCGCCGGGACCGAGGCCCCCGGGTGGACGACCATGTAGGGCTGCGGCGCGGCGGGCACGGCGGCGGTGACCTGGCTCCGGAGCGCGAGCCGCCCGTCGTCACGGGCGGGCAGTCGGTAGCCGAGGGTGGCGGCGAGGGAGAGGCTCCGCTCCACCTCGTGGACATCGGGGTCGACGTGGTGGCGGACGTCGAGGAGCGAACCGGGGTAGTCCTCGCACACCGCGGCGACGACGGGCACGCCCGCCAGCCGGAGGAGGAGGGCCAGGGGCAGCGGGCTCTGGTGGAACGACGTCAGGATCAGGGCCTCGTCGATCGCCCGGGCGGCCAGGTCGGCGACCAGGCCGAGGGTCGCGTTGGCGTCGACGGGGTCGGGGTCGGGGTCGATCCAGGGCGCGGTGTGCTCGACCACCTCGTCGACGTCCGGGAGCAGCTCGGCCGCCGCTCGCCCCCGGCGGCCGCACAACAGGGTGACGCGGCGGGCGCCGGCGGCCACGGCTCGGACCGCGGGCCCGGCGAGCAGGACGTCACCGACGCTGTCGAGGCGGGCGACGAGGACGTGCCCGCTCATCGCCGGCCTGCGTGGCCCGAACGCAGTGGCCGGCCTCGACCGCCTGATCGACGGCGGCGACGCCGGCGACACCTACAACTGGTCGCCGCCCGAGCTCGACGTGCTCGTCGACCGGCCCGAGGCGGTCCGGGTCGAGGTGGCCGAGGCCGGGCCCCTGCGGGCCGCCCTCCTCGTCATCCGTACGTTCGCCTGGCCCGAACGGGTGGCCGGCGGCCGGCGGGTCGGCCGGGAGACCGTGGAGGTGACCACCCGGCTCGAGCTCCACGCCGGCGAGCCCCTGGTTCGGGTGACGACGGGCTTCGACAACCGCTGCCGCGACCACCGCCTTCGCAGCGAGCTCCCCCTCGCGGCGCGGGCGACGTCGTCGCGTGCGGGCTGTGCCTTCGCGGCCGTCGAGCGGGGCCTGCGCGCCGAGGGCGGCCCCCACGAGGCGGCCATGCCGACCTTCCCCGCCCGGCGGTTCGTCACCGCCGGCGGGCTCACCGTCGTGCACGAGGGGCTGGTCGAGTACGAGCTGGTGAACGGGGGCCGGGCCCTGGCCCTCACCCTCCTGCGGGCCGTGGGCTTGCTGTCCGGCACCCATCTGGCCACCCGGCCCCAGCCTGCCGGCCCCCCGGTCCCGGTCGAGGGCGCACAGCTCCAGGGCCCGGTGGTGCGCCGCTACGCGGTGGCCGTCGGCGACCTCGATCCCTGGACCCTCGCCGACGACGCCTTCGTGCCCCTGGAGGCGGCCTCGGGAACGGGGCGGGGCACCCGGCCCGCGGCCGGTTCCGCCCTCGCCGTCGAGAGCGCCCAGGTCTCGGCCCTGCGGGGGGTGGCCGGCGGCCTGGAGGTGCGGGTGTTCAACCCGACGTCGACGGAGACGGTCGTCTCGATCCCCGGCCGCTCGGGCTGGCTCGTCGACCTCCGCGGCCGACCACTGGAGCCCTTCGACGGCTCGTTCGCCCTGCGCCCTTGGGGCATCGCCACCGCCGTCCTCCTCCGGTGACGAGGATGGATCAGGGCAGGCGGGACGACCAGGCGAGGGAGCCGGCGGCCGCGGCCAGGGCGAAGGCCAGCCCCAGGCCGACGAACCAAGCCGTGGCCTCCCGCTGGACGGTCCGGTAGCCGACCGAGCTGCCGATGTCGGCGTACACCCGCTTGAGCTCCTTCTCCGACGAGGCCTCGAAGAAGCTGCCCTCGGTGGCGTCGGCCAGGCGGCGGAGGGACTCCTTGTTGACCGGCACCGGAACGGCGCTGCCCTCCACGTAGACCCTGCCCTCGTCGGTGCCGAAGGCGATGGCCGACACCGGGACCTTGGCATCGGCGGCGGCCGCCCCCGCGGCC
>DASZOE010000072.1:0-1650 GCA_035550945.1 Acidimicrobiales bacterium | reverse complement strand
CGCGACCTCGTGGGTTCCATCCGCACTTGGATCGCCGGCTGGAACGACAACCCGAGACCGTTCGTCTGGCACAAGACCGCCGACGACATCCTTGACAGCCTTGCCGCATACTGCGCGCGGATCAGCGACTCAGGTCACTAGGCGCCCGCGGTCGGGGCGGGGGCGCCGGCCTCCTCGGAGAGACGACGGTTCACCTCGCCGAGCAGCTCGTCGGGCACGGTGGCGAGGCTGCACGAGAGGCGCAGGCGGCCGGGCTCGGCGACGGCGTCGGTGACGCAGGGAAGCAGGGGGATCCTCGGGAGGGTGATGGCGGGGATGGCGAGCCGTCCCGCCGTCAGGCGCAGAACGTTGTCCTCCAGGTCGACCGTCACCGACGCCGTGACCCCGCCGATCGTGACGCCGATGCGCCCGTCGCCGAGGACGATGGGGACGTTGCCGAGGGCCGCTCGCAGGTCGGCCTGGGCGATCTCCCCGACCGCCATCCCCCGGTCGACCTCCTCCAGGTCGACCTGGCGGTGGACGACCAGGCGCCTCCGGTCGATGCGCACGTCGCGCAGCTCGACGTCGATGCGGGAGAAGCGCAGACGCCCGACCTGGACGTCGTCGACGGTGGCGTGCACGGCCGACACGCGCCCGGAGACGCCGAGGCGTCCGAGGAACGGGACGGAGTCGATACGCACCGAGGCGGCCTTCGCCGACGGGACGCCGTCGAGGATGCGGTTCTCCAGCTGCGTCTCCGATGCCCGCCGGGCGGCCACGTCGGCCACGAGCACCAGGGCGGCCACGGCGGCGAGGAGGACGACCTTGCGCAGGGACGCGAACCTAGCGTCACGTAGGGTGAGAGCCGTGCGCCCGGCCGATCTGCTCGAGGCCCCCGTCGCCGAGCTCGAGCTGGACGCCTCCGAGCGCCGGCGCGAGCTCTTCGGCGACCGGGTGACCTGGTCGCCGAAGGTCTTCATCCCCCTGACCCGCCTCTGCCGCGACCGCTGCGGGTACTGCACCTTCGCCACGGCGCCGGCCCGCGTGGCCTCGCCGTTCCTGGCCCTCGACGAGGTCGTGGCCCTGGCCCGGACCGGGGCCGCGGCCGGTTGCCACGAGGCCCTCTTCACCCTGGGCGAGCGCCCCGAGGACCGCTACCCCGACGCCCGGCGCTGGCTGGACGAGGCCGGCTTCGCGTCGACCGTCGACTACCTGGCCGTGGCCTGCGGCGCCGTGCTCGCCGAGACGGGACTGCTGCCCCACGCCAACGCCGGTGCCCTGTTCCCCGACGAGCTGGCCCGGCTCCGGCCCGTGGCCGTCTCCCAGGGGATGATGCTCGAGACGCTGAACCCGGGTCTGGCCTGTCACCGGGGGGCGCCCGACAAGACGCCGGAGCGGCGCCTCGCAACCCTGGACGCCGCCGGGGAGCTGGCCATCCCGTTCACGACCGGCGTCCTCGTCGGCATCGGCGAGAGCCGGGCCGACCGTCTCGTGACTCTGGAGGCCATCGCCGCGAGCCACCGCCGTCACGGCCATGTACAGGAGGTGATCGTCCAGAACTTCCTGCCCAAGCCGGGGACGGCCATGCACGGCGCGCCCCCGTGCCCGCCCGAGGAGATGCGCTGGACGGTCGCCGCCGCCCGTCTGGTTCTCCCGCCCGACGTCCACCTG
>DASZOE010000071.1:0-8803 GCA_035550945.1 Acidimicrobiales bacterium | reverse complement strand
GCCCGAGCGGCCCTGTGAGCGGGGCCATCGCCCCCCGGCTGCCGGAACTGGGGCTCATGCTGCCGTACACGCCGCTGCACGTCCTGCTGACCGCTGCCCTCGACCGTCCCCTCGTCATGACCAGCGGCAACCTCAGCGACGAGCCCATCGCCGCCGACGACGACGACGCCCTGGCCCGGCTGGGGCCCATGGTCGACGCCATGCTCACCTCCGACCGGCCCATCCACATCCGCTGCGACGACGCCGTGGTCCGGGCCCGGCCGACCGGCAAGCCGGTGCAGATCCTGCGCCGGTCGCGCGGGTTCGCCCCCGAGCCGATCCCGCTCGTCCGTCCCACCCGCGCCCAGGTCCTGGCCGTCGGGGCCGAGCTCAAGAACACCGTGGCGGTGGCCAAGGGGCCCACGGTGGTGGCCAGCCACCACATCGGCGACCTCGAGCACCTGGCCGCGTACCGGTCGTTCCTGCAGGCCGTCGACCACCTGTGCGCCCTCACCGGCGTGGCCCCCGAGGTGGTGGCCCACGACCTCCACCCCGAGTACCTGTCGACCAAGTTCGCCGCCGACCTCGACCTGCCCGCGGTCGGCGTCCAGCACCACCACGCCCACATCGCCTCCTGCCTGGTCGAGCACGGCCGCGAGGCGCCGGTGCTGGGCGTGGCCTTCGACGGCCTGGGCATGGGGACGGACGGGACGGTGTGGGGCGGAGAGCTCCTCGTGGCCGATCTCGACTCCTTCGAACGGGTGGGCCACCTGCGCACCGTTCCCCTGCCGGGCGGGAACATGGCCATCCGCGAGCCGTGGCGGATGGCGCTGGCGTGGGCCCACGCCGCCCTGGGCCGGGAGGCGGCCGAACGCTACGGCCGGGGCGCGGACGAGCGGTGGCCGGCCGTGCTGGCCATGGTCGAGCGCCCCGAGACGATCCTCACCTCCAGCGCCGGGCGCCTCTTCGACGCCGTCGCCGCCCTGTGCGGCCTGCGGGAGCGCGTCACCTACGAGGCCCAGGCGGCCATCCACCTCGAGGCGGCCTGCGCCGGGGTGCCCCTCGGCGACGGCCCCGGATGGGACGTGGACGTCGGCCGGGCCGGCGATCTCACGGTGCTCGACCCGTCACCCCTCGTGGCCCGGGTGGTCGCCGAGCGCGACCGCCGCACGCCCGTCCCCGACATCGCGGCCGGGTTCCACGACGGCCTGGGACGGGCCGTGGCCGACACCGCCGTCGAGCTGGCCCGCGCCGCCGGGCTGGACGCGGTGGCCCTCTCCGGCGGCGTCTTCCAGAACGCGCGCCTCACCCAGGTCGTGACCGCCCGGGTGGCCGCCGCCGGCCTGGCCGCCCTGGTGCACGAGCACCTGCCGCCCAACGACGGTGGCGTGAGCGTCGGCCAGGCCGCGATCGCCGCCCGCTAGCTAGCCGGCCAGGCCGGCCGGCGGTTCCCACGGCCGGCCCCAGCCCACCCGGCCGCGCCGACGCTCCAGGTGACGCTGGATGCGGTAGTGGACCGACGCCTCGCTCCGGAAGACGTCCCTGCCCCGGAGCCGCTCTCCCTCAGGGTCGGGCAGGGCCTCGGTCTGCTCGACCCGCTCCTGCAGGGCCCGACGGGCCTCGTCGGGGGAGGTTGCGTCGGGGACGGCCTCCTGGAGCCCGGCCAGGCTGGGGGCGATGGCGGCGTGGAAGTCGGCCTCGGCCTGGCGCGCCAGCTCGTCGCGACCGGGCGGGGGCCGGGTGTCGAGGACGGACTCCACCCAGACGCTCACCGGCATGTGGTCGTCGACGTACACGGGCCCGGCGTCGCCGTCGCCGTCGCCGTCCGAGGGCCCGACCGCGGCCCGCTCGGGCGGCGCCGGGGACGGGAGTGGCGACTCGGTCTCTGCGTCGGTTGCGCCCGCCTCCTCCGCCGCCTCCTTTACGGGCCCTTCGGCCTCCGTCGCGCCGCTCCTCTTCGGCCTGAACATGTCCCTCGTCCTTTCTGCGGCGGGCCGCGGGGTCAGGGCCGCCGGGCGGCCATACCAGTGACCTTGGCGACGGAATCCGGGCCCTTGCCCCAGGCCAGCAATTGATGCGCCGCCTGGTCGATGGCCATGACGTCATTCACGAGAATCCCGACGTACCTGGGGACGTCCTCCACCTGGTGGACGATGGCCTTGACACCGATCAAAACCGTACCCAGACGGAAGCTCACCCGGTTCAGGATCCAGGCGATGGCGATCAGATAGGCGGCGAGAGCGGCGACGATGATCGCCACTCCCAGGAGGGTGAGGATTGTCGCAAAGCCCACAGCTGGATCTCCTTTGGGGCCGAAGGGTCAGTCGGGAAGCAGTCGGGCCAGGGCCAGGCCGTAGCGTGTGACGTTGAGACGGCAGAGGCCCGTGAGCTCGCAGGACCGGATCAGGTTGGGGACCGAGTCCAGGGTGGCGGTGAGGTTCACGCCGTGCTCGAGGACGTCCTCGACGTACTTGTCGATCTCCTTGATCGGCTTCAGCACCTTGTTGAGCAACAACAGGACCACGGGGGGAATGACGAAGATGAGGAGGAGGGCGGCGATGTACCACAAGATCATCTGACACTCCGGGCTCGGCCGACGGCCGCATTGTACGGACGCCGGAAACGTGGCGAAAGAGTGTCAGGAACCTCTAGATGTCGGCAGAAAGGTGTCCGGCGTCTCTAGGAGATTTCCGCAGTTAGCGCGAGAGCAGCAGGCGGGAGCAGATCGAGCAGTAGTAGCTCGTGTCGTAGAGCGTCGGCTCCCACCCCTCCGGGAGCCACTGGATGCTCTGGCAGCCCCGGCACCGGAGCTTGTTGGTGTGGCGAGCCTCGCCGATGCCGTTGAGGGTGCTGCCCTCGCCGCGGCTCTTGGGCCGGGCGATGGCCCTCCCGTGGGTCGCCTTGCGCTCCTCCTGGAGCCGGGCCTCCTTGGCCTTGGCCTCGGCCATGGCCCGGGCCCGGACGCCCTCCTGCCAGGGAACGCCGCGCGCCGCCCGGGCCACGCGCTCGCGGGCCTCCGCCTCCCACGCCCCCTCGGGTGTCTTGACGTCCATCCTCGCCGTGCCGCCCCCCTTGCGGGCCAGGGCGTAGGCCTGGGTGAGGTTCTTCATCCGCCGCTCGGCCTCGCGCCGGACGGGCTCGGGGCTGTCGAGGAACCGGTCGGGATGGAAGATCTGGGCGAGGGTCCGGTAGGCCTCGGTGATCTCCTTCTTCGAGGCCTTGGGCGAGACCCCCAAAATCTCGTACGGCGTCAACGCAGGACCCTCCTGCTCGAAACGATCATTGCGCTGCCGTCACTCGATGCGCAGAGCGTCTCTCCGCTGTTGGGTCGACCCGAAGCCGGGTATGCGCCCGGACGCCTTCCACTGTACCCGTCCCAGGAGAGACGGGGGACCGGTCGGGGCCCGTGGTGAGCCGGCGCCCGGAGCAGCCGACCGTCGACCATGCTCATAAGATCATTCTCGCTTCCGTCGCCGGCCCTCCAAACGTGATCGACGCGATTTCCTTCGACGAGTACGACGCCGGCAGGCAGCAGGACGGACTGGAGAGGGAAGGATGAGCTCCATGGGTGCGGTCCTGGTCGGGGTCTCGATCGCCTGCATCGTCGCCGGGGCGGCTCTCCTCCTCGTCGAGCTCCGCCGGCGCCCGGAGAGGGCGGTGGCTGCGCTGTCGGGCAACGGCTCGGACCCGTGGCGGGCCCCGGCCGTCTCGGCTCCCGCCCCCCCGACGGCAAGCGGCGCGACGACGCGCCGGCGCGTCCTCTACGTCCTGCTGCTCGCCATGGCCGCCACCCTGCTCGCCGCCGCCGTGGTCCAGGAGCGCCTGATGTGGGGGCTGCACCTGCTCGTCGACGACGCCTTCCTGGGCTATGTGGCCTGGCTCGCCCGCCGGGCCGAGACCCGGGCCCGGGCCGCCGAACCGGAGCCCCCGTCCGAACCGGAGCCCCCGTCCGAACCGACAAGGGCAAGGCGTGCTCTGGCCCGCCTTTCCACCGCCGGTCCGCAGCGTTCCGAGGACGCCGACGAGGGCGAAGAGATCACCGACGCTCGGGCGTGAGCCAGAGCACGGCGAGAGGCGGAAGCTGGAGGGAGGTGGAGAAGTCCAGCCCGTGCAGGGACTTCTCCACCGCCTCCACCGACTGGGAGGGGCCGAGACCGGCGCCGCCGAAGCGGGTGTCGTCGGTGTTCAGGCGCACGCGCCACGGCCCGCCCTCGGGCAGCCCGATGCGATAGTCCTCCCGGGGGACGGGCGAGAGGTTGGCCACGCAGGCCAGGGCGCGGCCACTGCGTTCCGTCCCTTCCGGCTCCGCAGGCTCGGCTTCGGCCCCGAACCGGAGGAACGAGACAACGTTGGCGCTGGCGTCGCTGGCGTCGATCCACCGGAAGCCCTCGGGCACGAAGTCCTGCTCCCAGAGGGCCGGCTCCGAGCGGTACACCCGGTTCAGCTCACGGACCAGGTCCTGCACGCCCCGGTGCTCGGGGTACTGGAGCAGGTGCCAGTCGACGCTCTCCTCGAAGGTCCACTCGCGGGACTGGGCGATCTCGCCGCCCATGAACAGGACCTGCTTGCCGGGATGCGCCCACATCCAACCCAGCAGGGCCCGCAGGTTGGCCGCCTTCTGCCAGCGGTCGCCCGGCATCTTGTCGAGCAGCGATCCCTTGCCGTGAACGGCCTCGTCGTGGGACAGGGGCAGGATGAAGTTCTCGGTGAAGGCGTAGAGCAGCCCGAAGGTCAGCTCGTTGTGGTGATGGGACCGGTGCACGGGGTCCTTCGAGAAGTACTCGAGGGTGTCGTGCATCCAGCCCATGTTCCACTTGAACCCGAAGCCCAGCCCGCCGGCGTCGGTGGGCTTGGTGACGCCCGTGAACGAGGTGGACTCCTCGGCGATGGTGATCGACCCCGGGTGCTCGGCGTAGACCGCCTCGTTGTACTCCTGCAGGAGGGAGATGGCCTCGAGGTTCTCGTTCCCGCCCTGCTCGTTGGGAAGCCACTCGCCCTCCTCGCGCGAGTAGTCCCGGTAGAGCATCGACGCCACGCCGTCGACCCGAAGCCCGTCGACGTGGTACTCGTCCAGCCAGAACAGGGCGTTGGCGACCAGGAAGTTGCGGACCTCGTGGCGACCGAAGTTGAAGATGTACGTGCCCCAGTCCGGGTGCTCGCCCAGGCGGGGGTCCTCGTGCTCGTAGAGCGGCGTGCCGTCGAAGCGCCCCAGTGCCCACTCGTCCCGAGGGAAGTGGGCGGGGACCCAGTCGATGATGACGCCGATGCCCCGCTGGTGGAGGGCGTCGACCAGGGCCCGGAACTCGTCGGGAGACCCGAAGCGGGACGTCGGGGCATAGAACGAGGTCACCTGATAGCCCCACGAGCCGTCGAAGGGGTGCTCGGGCACGCCCATGAGCTCGACGTGGGTGAAGCCCATGTCGGACACGTAGTCGGCAAGCTCCTCGGCCAGCTCGCTGTAGCGCAACGAACGCCCGTCCTCTTCGGGCTTGCGCTTCCACGAGCCGGGGTGAAGCTCGTAGACGGACATGGGCCGCTCGAACAGCTTGGTGCGGTCGCGCAGCTCCATCCACTCGGCGTCGGCCCAGCGGTGCTCCGACTCGGTGACCACGCTGTCGGTGGCGGGCCGGGTCTCGGTGGCGAAGGCCAGGGGGTCGGCCTTGAGGGTGAGGTGCCCAGCCTTGGTCAGGATCTCGTACTTGTACCGGGAGCCGGGGCCGACCCCGGGGAGGAACAGCTCCCAGACGCCGGACGAGCCCATGGTGCGCATGGCGTGGAGGCGGCCGTCCCACCGGTTGAAGTCGCCCACCACCCGGACGGCCCGGGCGTTGGGCGCCCAGACCGCGAACGACGTCCCCGTCTCGCCGTGGTGGGTGCGGACGTGGGCACCCAGCACCTCCCAGAGGCGCCGGTGGCGGCCCTCGCCGAAGAGATGGAGGTCCTGCTCGCCCAGGGTGGGCCAGAACCGGTAGGGGTCGTGGAACTCGTTGGCGTCGCCGTTGGGGTACTCGGCCCGCAGCCGGTAGCCCTTCTCGGCCTCGGGGACCTCGGCCCCGAACACGCCCTCGTCGCGGATGCGCTCCATCTCGACCCGCTCCCCCGAGGGGAGCAGGACGAACATGGCCCGGGCGTCGGGCCGGTAGGCGACGACGTGACGGCCGTGGCGGCCGAGGACCTGGTGGGGATCGGGATGGTCGCCGGCCAGCAGCCGGTTCAGGTCGGCGGTCTGGACGGGCGCGGAAACGTGAGCGGACTTTGCAGGCACGCTGTGTTCCTACCCCACCGGTCCGGCGCCCTACCGGCGACCGGCGTCCGGCCAGAGGCGGGGCACCACCCGGTCGAGGAGAGCGCCGATCTCCTCCGCCGTCTCGGCGACCGCGGACACGGGCCCCCCGTAGGGATCCTCGACGTCGTCCTCGGCGCTCTCGTCGTCGACCCCCTCGGCGGCGACGTGGTCGGCCAGGTCCCGGCCCGGGGGCCGAGTCGGCAGCCCGTCGAGGTGGCGAGCCAGTCCCTTCAGGGTGAACGTCCGCGGCGCCAGGTCCCGGTCGAGGACGACGACCTCGTGGACGTGCTCGCGGGAGAGGCCGATCACGAGGTCCGCCTCTCGCGCCATCTCCGCGGTGACACGCCGGGAACGGTGGGCGCCGAGGTCCCCGCCCCGGTCGGCGACGGCCCGGAGCACCGGCTCGGACACGCGGAAGCCGCCCTCCCAGAGTCCGGCCGAGGACACCTCGACCTCGTCCCCCAGGCCCCGTTCGCCGAGGCGGGCCCGCAGCAGCGCCTCGGCCATGGGCGAGCGCCCCTGGTTGGCGGTGCAGACGAAGAGCACCCGTTCCCGGACGGTCACGGCGGAACCTGGGCGGTCAGGCGCCGATGGCGTCGTCGACCACGGACTGGGCCTCGTCGATGATCCGCTCCAGGTGGTCCTCGCCCTTGAAGCTCTCGGCGTAGACCTTGTACACGTCCTCCGTCCCCGACGGCCGGGCCGCGAACCACCCGCCCTCGGAGACCACCTTCAGTCCCCCGATGGGGTTGCCGTCGCCGGGGGCCTCGGTGTGCATGGCCACCACCGGGTCGCCGGCGAGGGACTCCATCTCGAGCTGGTCGGGTGAGAGCTCCTTGAGCGCGGCCTTCTGCTCGGTGGTGGCCGGGGCGTCCACCCGGCGGTAGGCGGTCCGGCCGTAGCGCTCGGTGAGCCGGCGGTAACGCTCGTCGGGGCTCTCGCCGGTGACGGCCAGGAGCTCGGCCGCGGCCAGGCAGAGGACGATGCCGTCCTTGTCGGTGGTCCACACCCGGCCGTCGCGGCGGAGGAAGGAGGCCCCGGCGCTCTCCTCGCCGCCGAAGCCGAGCTCGCCGTTCGACAGCCCCTCGACGAACCACTTGAAGCCGACCGGGACCTCGAAGAGCCGGCGTCCGAGGCCGTCGGCGACCCGGTCGATCATGGTGCTGCTCACGACGGTCTTGCCCACCGCGGCCTCGGCCGGCCACTCCTTCCGGGCGCCGAAGAGGTAGTCGACGGCCACCGCCAGGTAGCGGTTGGGATCGAGCAGGCCCGCCTCGGGCGTCACCACGCCGTGGCGGTCGGCGTCGGGGTCGTTGCCGAAGGCGAGGTCGAACTCGTCCTTCACGTCGATGAGGCGCTGCATGGCGTAGGGCGAGGAGCAGTCCATGCGGATCTTGCCGTCGGAGTCGAGGGTCATGAACCCGAAGGTCGGGTCGACGGCGTCGTTGACCACCGTGAGGTCGAGCCCGAGCCGCTCGGCGATCGCGCCCCAGAAGTCGACGCTGGCGCCGCCCAGAGGGTCGACCCCGAGGCGGACCCCCGCACCGCGGATGGCGTCGACGTCGACCACCGACGGGAGGTCGTCGACGTAGGCGGCGATGTAGTCGTGGGTCTGCACCGCGCCGTTCCCGGAGGCCTTCTCGTACCGGACCCGCCGCACGCCGTCCAGCCCCCCGGCCAGCAGCTTGTTGGCCCGGTCCTCGATCCAGCCGGTGACCGACGAGGCCGCGGGCCCGCCGTGGGGCGGGTTGTACTTGAAGCCGCCGTCCTCGGGCGGGTTGTGCGACGGCGTCACGACGATGCCGTCGGCCGCCCGCCCCTTGCCGTCGCGGTTGTGGGTGAGGATGGCGTGGGAGATGACCGGCGTCGGGGTGTAGCCCTCGGCGGCGTCGACCACCACCTCGACGTCGTTGCCCACCAGGACCTCGATGGCCGTCCGGAACGCGGGCTCCGACAGGGCGTGCGTGTCCCGGCCCAGGAAGAGGGGGCCGTCGGTGCCCTGCTCGGCCCGGTACTCGCAGATCGCCTGGGTGGTGGCGACGATGTGGGCCTCGTTGAAGGAACCGTCGAGCGACGACCCGCGGTGGCCCGACGTGCCGAACGACACCTGCTGCGCCGGCTCGGACGGATCGGGCTCGTCGTCGTAGTACGCCCGCACGAGAGCCTCGACGTCGACGAGCTCCCCCGGGTCCGCGGGCTTTCCTGCCTTGTCGCTCACGCTCATGGCTCGCCTCCCGCTTTCCAAGTCTGCCCGGGACGGCAGGACCGGAACCACCCGCGCCGCGTCCGCCCGACGCGACGCCGGCGAACGTGGTGAGCCGGATGCCGAGCGCCTCGACCGCGGCCTTGACCCGGGCGTCGCAGAGAGTCGCCACCTCGGTCGCCCGTTCGGCGTGGTACGTGCTCTGCAGGTCGTCGTCAGCCTCTCCCGGATGGCAGCCGAGCTCGGTGACGCCCCCGGGAAGCCCTTCGAGGAGACGCACCAGGGACTCGACGGTGATCGCCTCGGGGACGGGCCACCCCCGGCCGTCCTGACCG
>DASZOE010000070.1:0-2398 GCA_035550945.1 Acidimicrobiales bacterium | reverse complement strand
CGTCGGGGGCGATGGCCCAGTGCAGGAACGTCACGTCGCGCCAACACTGGTGGGCGATGGGGAGGCGCACGACCTCCTCGGGCTCAGGGCCCGCCATGTGCTCGTGCCGGGATGAGGTTCAGCGGGCCTTCCTGGGCGCCTTCTTGGTCGCGGTGGTGGCCGCCTTCTTGGTCGCCCCCTTTGCCGCGGGGGCCGCCTTCTTGGCCCGGGGCACCGCCTTCGTCGTCGCCTTCTTCGTCGCCTTCTTCGCCGTCTTCTTGGTCGCGGTGGTGGCCGCCTTGCTCGTCACCGGCACCTTCCTGGCCCCCGAGACCGCCTTGCGGGCCGGCGCCGGGCGGGGCGTGCGGGGGGGCGGCCGGCGCTTCGGCTCCAGGACCTCGAGGACGGGCTGGGTGGCGGAGGTGAGGTTCTCGAGCACGTCGAAGTCCTCGACGGCGACGTCCTCGAACTCGGGGTTGAAAGCTTCGAACAGATCGGAGTGCAGGAACCGCTCCATCGCCTCACGGTCCTCCCAGAGGTAGACGGCGCCGTAGCGGCCCTCGTCGGTGTTGCCCAGCCACAGCTTGGCCAACAGGCCCGGCATCCCCGCGAAGCGCGCCGCCACGCTGTTCGCGACGTCGAGGTACTCGCCCTCGTCGATCCCGGCAAGACCGTAGGTGACGACCTGCACGTACATGCTGTCCCCCTGGCTTTCCGCTTCCTCTCGTCCTACCCCGCTCCTCTCTGCCGTACCCTGCAGGTTTCCCCTCGAGGGCCAAGGGGTAGCAGCGGCCCGATCTGGGACGGGGAACCGCCTTCGGTGGTCGAGGCATCGCGCCGGCGCTGCTGGCGTCGGCCGTGCTGCTCTCCTGCGCCTCGGGCGGCGACGCCGGGCGCAGGTCCCTGACGTCGCGCCCGCCGGAGCCCGGACGCCTGCTGGTGCCGCCCGAAGCTCCGTCCCCGGCCCCGGCGACCCCCGGACTCCAGCCTCTCGCCCTCGGCGAGCGGCGCGACGGCCTCCTCTACGTCCCCGCCGGGTACGACGCCCGCCAGCCGGCCCCACTCGTGCTCATGCTCCACGGCGCCGGTGGCGACGCCCGCGGCGGCCTCGACCCGTTGCTCCGCATCGCCGACGACCAGGGCCTGATCCTCGTGGCGCCGGCCTCCCGCGACGCGACATGGGACCGCATCGTGGGGAGCTACGGCCCCGACGTGGCGACGATCGACCGGGCCCTGGGCCGGACCTTCAGCGGCCTCAACGTCGACCGGTCGCGGGTCGCGGTGGGGGGGTTCTCCGACGGAGCCTCCTACGCCCTGTCGCTGGGCCTGGGCAACGGGGACCTGTTCACCCACGTCATCGCCTTCTCGCCGGGGTTCGTGGCGCGCGGCCCGACGCGGGGGAAGCCGTGGATCTTCGTGAGCCACGGGACCCACGACGACGTGCTCCCGATCTCGGCCACCAGCCGGCGCATTCTCCGGGATCTACGCGAGGACGGCTACGACGTGCGCTTCCGAGAGTTCGACGGTGGCCACGCCGTCCCCGCCCACGTCGGCGAGGAGGCGGTGGCGTGGTTCCTCGAGGGCCGGTGAGCGGCGCGTCGCCGCCCGCCGTCAGCCCGCCAGCAGGTCGGCGATGCCGGTGGTGGTCGCCGAGAGCCGAAGCTTGGCCAGGGCCCGGCGCTCGGCCTGGCGCACGCCCTCCTTGGTCAGACCGCAGGCGCTGGCGACCTCGGCGAGCGTGCGGGGGCGGCCCCGGTCGAGCCCGTAGCGGAGGCAGACGACGTCGCGCTCCCGCTCGCCGAGGACGGCCAGCAGCCGGATGACCTGGGCGGGCAGCGAGGCGGTGATGACCTCGTCGAGGGCGGCGCTGGCGCCGGGGTCCTCGATCACGTCGCCGAGGACGGCGTCGCCGTCGGCTGTCAGGGATTCGAAGATCGACAGTGGGTGGCAGGCGTGGAGGAGGGCTTCGTCGACCTTGGCCGGGCAGAGCCCGGTCTCGGCCGAGAGCTCGGCGCGCGTCGGGGGACGCCCGAGCCCGGCCTCGAGGCCGGCCTGCGCCTGCTGCACGCGGTTGACCGTCTCGCCGGCGTGGACCGGGAGGCGGATGGTGCGGCCCGTGTTGGCGATGGCCCGGGTGATGGCCTGGCGGATCCACCAGGTGGCGTACGTGGAGAACTTGAAGCCCTTCCTGAAGTCGAACTTCTCGACCGCGTGCATCAGGCCCATGTTCCCCTCCTGCACGAGATCGAGGAGGGGGAGACCGGAGGCCCGATAGCGCTTGGCGATGGAGACCACCAACCGGAGGTTGGCCGACACGAACCTCTCGGTGGCCCGCTCGCCCTGGGCGATGAGGGCGCACAGCTCGGCCCGCCGGTCGTCGGCGGCCGGCGCCTCCCGGGCCAGGGCCGCGGCCGCGGCG
>DASZOE010000069.1:0-12729 GCA_035550945.1 Acidimicrobiales bacterium | reverse complement strand
GACACCACCACGTGGCGACCGTCGAGCGCGGTGTCGCCCCAGAGGTGGCGGGCCACGGCCTTCATGGCCCACAGCACCCCGACGGCGGTGGAGTCCGAAGGATCCCCGGAGCCGCCCAGGTCGGGGCTGCTGCCGGTGACGAATCGGGTCTCCCGCCGGATGAGGTCCATGTCGGCCTGGGTGGTGCCGACGTCCTCGGCCGTGAGGTAGCGGCCGCCCAGGGAGTCGACGAAGCGCCCGTAGGCCCGCAGCAGGGCCTCGGTCTTGTCGGTGGCGGGGTCCCCGAGGATGACGGCCTTTGCGCCCCCCAGGTCGAGGCCGGCCGCCGCCGCCTTGTAGGTCATGGCCCGGGCCAGGCGTAATACGTCGGTCAGGGCGTCGTCCTCGCTGTCGTAGCGGTGGAAGCGGGTCCCGCCCAAGCCCGGCCCGAGGCGGGTGGAGTGGATGGCGATGATCGCCCGGAGGCCGGCCGAGCGATCGTGGCAGTAGACCACCTGCTCGTACTCGTCCCCGCCGATCCGGTCGAAGACGTCCACCGTGGAAGGCTAGCCCCGGCCCGCGCCGGCGGGCCTCAAAGGACCCGCAGGGTCGCGGTCTGGTGCTGCTCGTGGAGGTGGCAGAAGATCCGGAACGTCCCCGCTCGGCGGGCGGTGAACTGGATGCGCTCGGTCTGGCCGGGCTCGATCACCCAGGACTTGAGCCCGAAGCCGTCGATGTCGAAGCCGTGGGCCGTCGAGGTGTCGTTGCCGACCCGGAGGTCGACGCGGTCGCCGTTGTGCACGCTGATCGAGGTCGGGTTGAACCCGGCCTTGCCGTCCACCAGGGAGGCCGAGATCGTGTGGCGGCTGGTCGAGTCGTTGCCGCAGCCGGTGGCGACGAGGCCGACCGCGGCCGGGAGGAGGAAGGCCGCCGCCCGTGCTCGTCGACTCCTCGTTCGCGTCATCTGCCTCCTCCGAGTGGGGCGGTCGGTGCACCTTACTGCCGGTGAACGCACAGCTCGGCGGCGTCGTATCGTCGGCACCATGTGCCGGAACATCACCCCGCTCCGAGGTCTGGAACCGCCCGCGACGGCGGAGGAGGTGGAGTCGGCGGCCCGCCAGTACGTGCGCAAGGTGGCGGCGGTGAGCACCGCCGGGCAGATGGCGTCGCCCGCGGTGGAGCGGGCGATCGACCGGGTGGCGGCCGCCACCGCCGACCTTCTCGCCGAGATGCCGCCCCGCCGTCAGCCGCCCGCCGTCCTCCCGCCGCTGCGGCGCCGGTAGCCCCCGGCGTTCTCCCCTGGGCGGCGGCGTCACGCTCTTCGGCTCCGTCCTCGACGCCAAGGCCCATCGAACCAGGAACTCGTCGCGACGCGTTTGCGGTCGCCACCGGCCGGGTACTCGGCGGCGAAATGGTTGAGTCCAGAACCACGGCCGTCGAAGAGTCCCTCGGTGAGACTGTCCGCGCTCGGGCGGCACGTGAGGAGCCCGACCGCGAGGGCCTAGGCGGCCGCGGGCCGGGCTACGGGGAAGACGACGGGCGCTGATGGAGCGTGGGAGCGACAAGCACGCGGCGCGCCTCGACGAGCAGCTCGAGCACGACGTCAGGTCGATGCTCCAGGGCTCCCCCGTGGAGTCCCGAGCTTCGGAGGCACGGGAGCAGGAGGGACCTGGCGACGACGACGTGACTCCCGACGCGCGACTCTCGGGCGACCGGGGCCTCACCGACGAGGAGGCGTCCCTGCGCCCGGACGAGATCGAAGAGCGCAGCGATCTGGCTCGCCATCTGGAGCGTTCCGTCTTCCCGGCCAACCGCGACGCTCTGGTCGTCAGTGCCCGCAGGATGCAGGCACCCGACGATCTGGTCGAGCGCCTCTCCCAGCTCCCCGATCGCATCTATGCCCACACCGAAGCCGTGTGGGAAGGCCTCGGCGGACGCAAGGACCCGGGGCGATCCTAGAGCTGGCTTCCCGCCGGGGCCCGCCGTTTTCGACGACGAACCGACGGGTAGGCACGACCCGCTCGGCCGCCAGCCGTGTACTGCCGGCGCTCGCTCATGCCGGCGGTTCCCTCCCGTGAACGTCGATGAAAGAGAGCGCGCCATGTCCGCAGCAGACACCGCCGCAGAGTCCCAGAGCGGAGACGTCGTCGACGTCCTGCTGACCCAGCACAACGAGGCGAGGTCGCTCGTCGGCCAGATCCGAGGCACGACCAGTGAGGCCAAGAAGGGGTCCTTCGACCGCCTGGTCAACCTCCTCGCCGTGCACGAGACGGCCGAGGAGATGGTGGTGTATCCGGTCGTCCGCTCGAGCGGTCCGGACGGCGACCGCCTGGCCGACGCCCGCACGGCTGAGGAGAGCGAGGCCAAGGACGCCCTCTCCGACCTCGAGAAGACCGACGTCAACAGCCCGGAGTTCGACACCAAGCTCCAGGTCTTCGAACAACTCCTCGAGGTCCACGCCGGCAACGAGGAGCAGGAGATCTTCCCGTTGCTGCGAGCGTCTCAGAGCCCGGAGCAGCTGGCCAAGATGGCCGAGGCGCTCCAGGCGGCCGAGCGCGTCGCCCCGACCCACCCCCATCCGCACGGCCCGCAGAGCGCCGTGGGCAACGTGGTGGTGGGTCCCTTCGTGGCGGTGGTCGATCGCGTCAGGGACGCGTTGCGCGCCCGTGGCCGCTAGCTGAGCCGGACGGCCGGGTTCCCGCCATGCGAGCGATGGTCTATCGCGGGCCGTACAAGGTCCGGGTGGAGAGAAGGACGTTCCTCCGATCGAGCATCCCAACGACGCCATCGTGCGGGTCACCCTGGCGGCGATCTGTGGCTCGGACCTCCACCTGTACCACGGGATGATGCCTGACACGCGGGTAGGCCACACCTTCGGCCACTAGTTCATCGGCGTGGTCGAGGAGGTGGGCCCGTCGGTGCAGAGCCTGAAGTCCGGCGACCGGGTGATGGTGCCGTTCAACGTCTTCTGCGGGTCGTGCTTCTACTGCGCGCGGGGCCATGTCGCTGCGGGCGGCAGCACGCCGTTCTCGCCCATCACCACGTGCACCTGGGCCCTGAGACGTGAACGCAGGCGCATGGGCATGAGCTCGTGGCGGTAGCGGGTCAGCTCCCGCAGCGCTCGGATGTCCGGCGGGGATCCACGCCTCGGCCCGCCGGCCCAGGCGCACGAGGTCGACACGACGACTATGTGCGTGGAGTGCTCACGCTGCGCCGCTACCGCTCCCGGGAACGGACGCCCCGGACGCCTATGACGCGCCACCCGGGAAGTCCCGCGGACTGACGCGAGATGTCCTGAAGGGTCCAACCTGCAAGGACGCACCCACGCGCGGGCGTGCGCTATGGTCCGACCGGGCGCTTGTGAAAGATTTCACAAACCTTGCGTGACAGGAACGAGAGGGGGCGCGATGCGCCAGCAAGGCGATTCGGCCAGCCGGATACTGCCCGTGCGCAAATACGTTGAAGGCGGCCTGCTCCTGCTGATCGCGGAGAGACCGGGCCACGGGCCCGTTCGGCGCCGCTACCGGATCACCCGCTACGGCCTCATGCGGCTGCGAGCGCGGGTGGGCGCGGCGGATGCCAGTGCCTGTGATCCGGCGTCCTTGGTGGCGCGTCGTCGTCGGTTGGAACTGTCATCCTCGCCCTCGGCCGAACGGTGACGCCGGGGCGCCGTCAGGTCACGACGGAGCGCGTGGAGGCCGAGCGTGGCCTCCTTTGCCGAGGCCCGGCCCGTCGTGCCGCGAACGCACGGGGCCGAATCGCTGAAAGGCGCCCTGGCGGGTCATCCCGACGACCTGGCCGACCTCCGACCAGCTCGCGCCCGCGGCCCGAGCCCGCTCCACGGCATCATCTAGGGCCCGGCGTGCGGACTGGAAGGCAGCGGTTGCCACCGACAGCTCGGCGAGAAGCGCCTCCTTGTCGGGCGTCACGGCGCTCCCCTGAGAGCGAGCCGCTCGACGGCGAACAGTGAGCGGTGGATTGGCGGCCCTCCCTTCGGTGTTGGCGTGCTCGGTCACGGACGTGCGTCCCGGATCCCGCGTTTTCCCCGCCACCAGGAGGTGTACCCATCCATGTGAGGCCATTCACGAGCGGGCGTGGAGCCGTTCACGTCAGAGCCGGCGCGCTCATCGCGCGTAAACAGCTTTTGACGATCTCGGCCGGAGCGAGGAGGATGTCGCGCTCCGCCCGTCCGCCCAGGGTGGGGATCCAACCGGAGAGAGGTTCATGTGCTTCGGCGTGCCAGTCGAACAGGACCCGAAACCGATGGCGTCCCGAGCGAGTCGCTTGGGTCGCGGCATGACACGCCCCGCGTGACCCCTCGGACGCGGCAACAGTTCGACGGCGAGAACGGGTGGTACGGGCTCCTGCCGCAGCTGCTGGACGACGTAGGCGTCGGTCTCGTCGTCGAACACTGCGGGCAGGCCGTTGTCGTCAACGACGCGTTCTGCGGACTCAGCGGTTACGCCTCCGCTGAGCTTCTCGCCTCCCGAGCCTTACGGAGCGTCTTCGCGCCCGAGGACCGCGACGCCCTCGCCGAGGCCGCGGCACGGCGCGCCAGCAGCGGTGATGGGCCGCAACCCCTCGAGGCGGCGATCGTGCGCGGCGATGGACGGCGCGTCCCCGTCGAGGTGACCGCCCGGCTGGTGGTGCGCGACGGGCGCCCCGAGATCGTGGCGACGTTCCGCGACCTGACGGACCGCGACCGCCCCGAGTCGGTCAGCCGCGCCCGCCAACAGGAGGTCGTGGCCGAGCTGGGCCGCCAGGCGCTCGTCGACCGGGACCTCACCTCGCTCATGAAGACCGCAGTGGTGGGCGTGGCCCGGATCCTGTGCGTCGAGCGCGCCGGGGTCTTCGAGCTCGCTCGCTCGGGCGACGACCTCGTCCTGCGGGCGGGGGCGGGATGGGACGAGGCCCTGGTGGGCCATGCGTCTGTGCCGACCGCCCGAGAGGCGCCCCCCGGCTACACACTCGAGTCCCAGGCGCCTGTCGTCGTCGAGGACCTGAGACGGGAGACCCGGTTCGGCGTCCCCCGGCTGCTCGCTGATCACGGGGCGGTCGCCGTCCTCAACGTCGTCATCCGCGGCGACCCGGGCCCCTATGGCGTGCTCGGCGCGGATGACTCGCGTCCACGGCGATTCACCCGGGACGACGTGTACTTCCTGCGAGCCGTGGCCAACGTCCTGGCCGACGCCATCGGGAGCGCCAAGGTGGAGGGCGAGCTGCAAGCCGCCCGCGACCGAGAGCGGCGGCTCCGCCAACGTCTCGAGCGGCACTCCCGCATGGTCGTCGAGGCCCAGGAGCGCGAGCGCCGGCGCATCGCCTGGGAGCTGCATGACGAGATCGGCCAGACGCTCACGGGCCTCAAGCTGACGCTGGAGGACCACGACGGCCTCTCGGCGGAGGCCGCCGCCGTCCGGGTAGCTCGCGCCCGAGACCTCGCCCTCGAGCTGCTGCGCCGGGTGCACGACCTCTCCCTCGACCTCCGCCCCGCCATCCTCGACGATTTGGGGCTGCAGCCGGCCCTCGTCTGGCTCGCGCAGCGCTACGGCGACCAGACCGGCGTCCACGTCGTGCTGCGGTGCTCCGGCCTGGACGGTCGGCTGCGGGCCGAGGTGGAGACGGCCGCATACCGCATCGTCCAGGAGGCCCTCACCAACGTGGCGCGCCACGCCGGTGTCGCCCGAGCGGCCGTCGAGTGCGCCCTGGAGGACGGACGGCTGCGGGTGGAGGTAGCCGACGACGGCCGCGGCTTCGAGGTCGACGCCGTCGCTGGCGGCAAGAGCAGCGGCTTGGCGGGGATGGAGGAGCGCGCCCGCTCGACCGGCGGCCGGATCTGGGTGCGGTCCAACCCGGGCCGGGGGACCACAGTCGTCGCTGAGTTTCCGCTGAGCTAGCCGACGCGATCGTCGCCATGGCCATTCGGCTCCTCCTCGCTGACGACCACTCCGTCGTGCGGGAGGGCGTCCGTGCCCTCCTCGAGTCCGACCCCGAGTTCGCGGTGGTGGGCCAGGCCAGCAACGGCGCGGAGGTGTTCGACCTGGTCGAGCGTCTCCAGCCGGACGTGGTGGTGCTCGACCTCATGATGCCCGGGGCGGGCGGCCTCGAGGTAACGGGTCACCTCGCCCGGCGTCCAGGCGGTCCGGCCGTTCTCATCCTGAGCATGCATGAGAGCGAGGCGTACGTGATCGAGGCCATGCGCCGTGGCGCCGCCGGCTACGCCCTCAAGCGCGCCCCGGTAGGAGAGCTGGCGCGAGGCATCCGGACGGTAGCGGCGGGCGCTCGCTACCTCAGCCCGCCGCTCTCCGAGCGCGCCCTCGAGGCCTACGTCCGGCGGGCGGATCCGCAACGGGATCCGGAGGACGCGCTCACTGTCCGCGAGCGAGAGGTCCTGCGGTTCGCCGCCGAAGGCCGCAGCAACGCCGACGTCGCCAAGCTTCTCTTCATCAGCCGCCGCACCGTGGAGACTCATCGTGCCCGTGCCATGAAGAAGCTCGGACTCCGCAGTCCCGTCGACCTGGCCCGCTACGCCATCGAGCGGGGGATCGTTCCGCCCGGCCCTCGGTCCCGTTCGGCCCGGCGGACGGGCGCCGGGCCATAGGTGCAGGCGGCATACGTACCGATACGGACGCGGATTTCCGTGGCCTTCCGCATGGCCGGGCGATCGCCGTGGCGCGAGCCTGTCGTGTGTCGGGTCGTCGAGGCCGCTTGGCGACCCAATGGGTCCACCAACAGGCCCGCCAAAGGCGGCGTCGGTGATCGCCGGCGGCGTACACCAGCAGTTCGGACGGTCGCTTCAGCGCAGAGGTGACCGGGCCGGGGCGTCGGTCGTCGACCGCGGTCGCCGGGCAGGACTTCACGCTGAGGTCACAGCCACGTGGGCCCGGCGCATCCGTGCTGATCGCGTTCGCCTGGACGCTCCGTCGCCCGCTGGAAGGCGACGGGTCTCCCGGCCCGAGAGGAGGCCAGCCGATGTCGTTCCAGACCGTCTCCGATCCCTACCCTCGGCGCATCGCTCGGCTCCCGCTTCGCCGAGACCCGGACCGACGACTTCCCGAGCCCGTTCAGTCGGAGGGCTCGAGCGAAGGAGGCGGCTTCGCGGTCGACTGGGAGGTCCCGCCTCGTGAAGTCGCGAGCGCCAGCGCCGCTGCTCTCCTCCCCCCCGCCCCCGAAGGCTGCGGGGGGACGGCGACGGTGAGCCGCCAAGACCTCTCTCCGTCAGGACCGGGCGAGGCGCCCGCGACCACTCGCCCGGTCCTTTCGGTCGCTGTGACCCGGGAGATGGGCACGGTGGTCGTGACGCTCGAAGGCCTCCTCGACGAGCCCGGCTCGTCGGTGGTGGCAGACGTGCTCTGGGATCTCGTCGTAGGTCAGGGAAACCTTTCGGTCGCCGTTGACGCCCGCCGCCTCAGCTTGTGCGATCCCTCGCTCGAGGCGTTCTGCATGGTCCTCGAGCGGGAGGCCGCCCGAAGGGGCGGCACGCTCGCCGTCGTCGGGCAGTCGCCGTCTCCGGCGTCGCCCGACGGTGATCGAGCGCCGGCGTCCCTTGACCTTCGACGCGCTCGCCGAGCCGCCCGTCTGGGCATGGCCGACCACCCGGCCGGCGGTGCCCGGGTCACCCACCGAACCATGAGAGGAGCGCAGCATGATCCAACGTGAATCCCGCAAGGGCGACGGTCCCGTCAAGGTGACCTTCGAGATTCCCGCCGACGGCGCGGACTCGCAGGTGTCGGTCGTAGGGGACTTCAACGACTGGGACCCGCTGGCCACGCCCCTAGTCCGGCGCGGCAAGACGATGCGGGCATCGGTGGTCCTCGACGCCGGCCGCCGTTACGCGTTCCGCTACCTCGCCGACGGCGGACGTTGGTTCGACGACGACGCGGCCGACGACCATCAGATGAACGGCTTCGGGGGCAGTGACTCCGTCGTCGACCTCACGGCCTCCCCGTGAGACTCCGCTCCTGTTCCGGCGTTCCTTAGAATCGACCGATGCGACGCCTTGCGCTCCTCGTGGTCGTTCTCGTCACGGCAGCTGCATGTGGCGACGGCGGGGATGGAAGGCAGTCGCCGCCCGTCGCCAAGATCGGTGTGATCGTCCCGCTCGACGCGGGCCTGGTCGATTTCGGCAAGGGCATCCGCAATTCCGTCCAACTCGCCGTCGACGAGGCCAACCGTCGCGACGTCATCCCCGGTTGGCGCCTCGAGCTCGTCGCCCTCGATGATTCTTCCGACCCCGGCGTCGGCGAGTCCGCCGCTCGGCGGATGGCTGGCGACCCTTCGGCAATTGGGGTCGTCGGCACGTACAACTCGGGCGTGGCGACCCGTGTCGCGCCCGTCCTCGGCCACGCCGGGGTGGCAATGGTCTCGCCCGCGAACACCGATCCGGCGCTGACAATGGGGACGGACGTGGGACAGCCTCAGCGCCCCTACGGCAACTACTTTCGCATGATCGCCAGCGACAGCCTGCAGGGGCGTTTCCTCGCCGGCTATGCGCTCTCTGACCTCGGCGTGCGCCGCGCTGCTGTCGTGAGCGAGACCAAGGCGGTCAGCAAGGGCTTGGCGGACGTCTTCGGCTCTGCGTTCACCGGCGGAGGGGGAACCGTCGTCCGGCAGACTGTTGTTCCCGACGGCACGACCGACTTCGGCGAGGTCGTGCGCACGATCGCATCGCTGCGTCCAGACCTGTTGTTCTTCGGCGGCGAATACCTGGTAGGTGCGCAATTGCGCCGGGACGCGGTTTCGGCCGGTCTACGCGTTCCGGTCATGGGCGGTGACGGCATCAAGGACCCCAGCTACATCGCTCGAGCCGGACCCGCGAGCGAGGGGGACTTGGCGAGCACGGTCGGGACGCCCCTCGAGTCGCTGACATCCGCCAGACCGTTCGTCGACGCCTATACCGCTGCAGGCTTCGCCGAACCCGCCACCGACTACGGACCTTACGCTTACGACGCAGCCAACGTCCTCATCGCCGCCGCCGCTCCCGCGCTGCGCGGCAAGGACAGCGTGACTCCCGAGGTTCGCCGAGAGGTCGTCAGCGGCGTGCAGTCGACTGACCTCGCGGGAAGCTCCGGACGGGTCGCCTTCGACGAGTTCGGCGACAGCCGCACCAAGGTCTTCACCCTGTACAAGGTCGAAGCTGGGGCTTGGAAGCCGGAGAAGACGCAGACCCTTTCGTAACCGCCAGAACCATCCGGTCCCCTACGCCGGACGGCGACGAAGGCGCGTCCCTCAGTCCCGTCCTGCGAGGCCCTCGTCGGCGACATCTTCGAGCTGTTCGCCCGGGCGTACGTCGGGCCCCACCCGCCGCGGTCGGCTAGGCCTCCGGGGACGGAGTCATCGCCAGACCCCGGAAAGCGCCTCGGTCGTGGTCGGGACCGGCGTCGATCCGGTGACCTCGCGCTTTTCAGGCGCGCGCTCTACCAACTGAGCTACCCGACCTCGCGGTCCTGACGGGATTTGAACCCGCGGCCTCCGGCTTGACAGGCCGGCGTGCACTCCAAGCTGCACCACAGGACCCTTCGCCCTCCAGACACTAGACGGTGGCCCGGAGGGGCTGAGCCGGCTGCGTGCCCGAAAGCAGAACGAAGAGCGGGCGGACCATCCGGGGGCTGGGGAAGCCCGGCGATCCACCCGCTCGATCGCACAGAGTAGCCCTTCCCGCCGGGTATGAGAAGACCTGGAGGTCGTTGAAGTGCTTGAAACTTCCTCTATCCGAAGCGGCCGGTGATGTACGCCTCGGTCCGAGGATCGGCGGGGGCGGTGAACAGCTGAGAGGTCCGGTCGAACTCGACGAGCACGCCGGTCCGGTCACCGCTCTCGGGATGCACCTCGGTGGTGAGGAAGGAGGTGCGGTCCGACACCCGGGCCGCCTGCTGCATGTTGTGGGTGACGATCAGGATCGTGTAGTCCTGTTTGAGCTCGGCCATCAGGTCCTCGATCCGGGCGGTGGCGATCGGGTCGAGGGCCGAGCAGGGCTCGTCCATCAGGATGACCTCGGGCTCGACGGCGATGGCCCGGGCGATGCACAGCCGCTGCTGCTGGCCGCCGGAGAGGGCGAGGGCGCTGCCCTTCAGCTTCGACCTGACCTCGTCCCAGAGGGCGGCCCGGCGCAGGGCCTGCTCGACGAGGTCGTCGAGTCGCCCCGTGTCCATCCCGAGCACCCGGGGCCCGTAGGCGACGTTGTCGTACACCGACTTGGGGAAGGGGTTGGGCTTCTGGAAGACCATCCCGATGCGGCGCCGGACCTCGATGGGGTCGATGTCGGAGCGGTAGATGTCCTGGTCCTCGTAGAGGACCTCGCCCTCGATCCGGGCCCCCGGAATGAGGTCGTTCATGCGGTTGAAGCAGCGCAGCAGGGTGCTCTTGCCGCAGCCCGAGGGCCCGATGACGGCGGTGATCTCCCGGCGGGCGATGCGCAGGCTGATGTCGCGGACGGCCTGCGAGGAGCCGTAGTAGACGCTGAGGGAGCGGGTCTCGAACACCGGCTGGTCGATCGTCGACGTCACCGGTGCCCGGTCCTCGAGCGCCGCGACGCGCACCGCCGGCGGCGCCGCTGGTCGCAACTCGTCGTCCGGCACCTGGCCTCCCGGGGCGTCGGTTCCCGTCATCGGTCTAGTCAACATTCCCCTCCCGTCACCACTTCCGTTGGTAGCGGTTGCGGAGCCAGATGGCCACGGAGTTCATCGCCAGCAGGATGGCGACCAGAACCACGCTGGCGGCCGCGGCCAGCACCTTGAACTCGGCCTGGGGCCGTGAGACCCAGTTGAAGATCTGGATGGGCAGGACGGTGAAGGCGCTGTCGAGCCCCCGGGGGTTGAAGGTGATGAAGGTGATGCCGCCGACGAGGAGCAGAGGGGCGGCCTCGCCGATGGCCCGGGACAGAGCCAGGATGGAGCCGGTGGCGATGCCGGGTACGGCGGCCGGGAGGATCTGGGTGCGGACGGCCTGCCAGGGGGTCGCCCCCAGGGCCAGCGCGCCGAGGCGGATCGAGCTCGGCACCGCCCGGATCGCCTCGCGCGACGCGATGACCACGATCGGGAACACCAGCAGCGAGAGGGTGAGGGCGGCGGCGAGAACGGTGGGACCCAGCCCGCCCGGGCCCCGGACCAGGAACCCCAGGCCGAGGATGCCGTAGACGATCGACGGCACCGCGGCCAGGTTCTGGATGTTCACCTCGATCAGCCGGTTCCACCAGCGGTTCGTGTCCGCGAACTCCTCGAGGTAGACGGCCGCGCCGAGGCCGACCGGCAGGCAGAAGAAGGCCGTCAGCCCGATGACCCAGATCGTCCCGAAGACGGCCGATCGGGCCCCCGCCCGCCCGGGCAGGCTGGACGGGAACCGTTGGATCAGGTCGAGGTTCAACCGGGGGGCGCCCTCGGTCACGACGTAGGCGAGGAGCACGGCCAGGGCGACGACCCCGGTGGACACGCAGCCCAGCAGCACCATCTTGAACGCGCTGTTCCTCGTCCGGACGCCCCGTCGGGGCCGCCCGAGCACCGAGACCGGGACAGGCTCGTAGGGAGCGGTCACTCGTACACCTCGCGGTACTTGCGGACCAGGCGGATGCTGAGGAGGTTCATGGCGAAGGTGGCCACGAACAGCGTGGCGCCCACCGCGAAGATCGTCTTGTACCCGATGCTCCCGGTGGGCTGGTCGCCGAATCCGGCCGCGGCGATGAATGCGGTCATGGTCTGCATCGCCTCGGTCGGGTCGAAGGTGAGGTTGGGTGTCCCGCCCGCGGCGATGAGCACGATCATGGTCTCCCCGATGGCCCGGGAGATGGCCAGCACGAAGGCGGCGACGATGCCCGACAGCGCCGCCGGGACCACCACCCGGGTGGACACCTGCAGGCGCGAGCTGCCCAGGGCCAGGGCGCCGGCCCGGAGGGAATCGGGGACAGCGGCCATGGCGTCCTCGGCGAGCGACGCGACGGTTGGCAGGATCATGATCCCCATGACCAGGCCGGCGGACAGGGCGTTGAAGATCTCAGGCGGATCGTTGCCGAACCAGATCTTCTGCAGCTGGGGCGTGACGAAGGTGAGGGCGAAGAAGCCGTAGACGACGGTGGGGATACCCGCGAGTACCTCGAGCGTGGGCTTGAGGATGCTGCGGGCCCGCCGGGATGCGTACTCGCTGAGGTAGATGGCGGCGCCCAGCCCGAGCGGCATGCACACGGCAAGGGCGCAGACCGTGACCACGATCGTCGCGGTGACGAGGGGGAGGACGCCGAAGCGGGGCGGCGCGAACAGCGGGGCCCACTCCCGGCCCGTGAAGAAGTCGATCGGATCGACGGACCCGAAGAACTCCACCGTCGGTTGCAGCAGGGCCACCACGATGCCGAAGGTCGTCGCCACCGAGAGCATGGCGCACAGGAACAGCAGTGCCTTGACGGCCCGTTCCCCCCACCGCGGCGGGCGCGTCCCCAGGGGCCGGCGGAGAGGGCCCCCGTCGGTGGGGCGGTCGACGAGGAGGTCGGTCATCCCGGCTGGGTGCCACTCCGCTCGGGCACGGGGCCGGTGCCCTGCTTCAATGCGTCGAGCTGCTGCCGTAGCTTCGCCTTCTGGCCCGCGGTCAGCGGCACGAACAGCGCCTGAGTGGCGATGTCGTCGGCGTTGGCGGCGTAGAACTCGAGGAAGGCGACCACCTCGGGCCGGGTCAGCGACCGGGCGCTGGGGTAGATGAAGAGCGGCCGGCTCAGGGGCTTGTAGGTGCCGTCCTGCACGGTCTCTGTGCTGGGCTTCACGCAGCCGGCGC